>JAFSYF010000049.1 GCA_017443695.1 Butyrivibrio sp. | reverse complement strand
GGTGGATGAGGACCATCTGGCGTTAGTGATCGCGGATGTCTCCGGCAAGGGGGTACCTGCGGCGCTGTTCATGGTCATCGCCAAGACGCTGATCAAGAACCGGCTGCAGATGGGAGAGTCGCCCGCCGAGGCGCTGGCCAATGCCAACGATCAGCTCTGCGAGGGCAATGACGCGCAGCTCTTCGTCACCGTGTGGGTGGCGGTCATCGATCTGCATACCGGACACGCCGTGGAGGTCAATGCGGGGCATGAGAAACCGGCGATCCGGCGTAAGGACGGCCTCTTTGAACTGATCCGCACCAAGCATGCATCGGCACTGGCACTGATGGAGGGGATGAAGTTCCGTCAGACCGAGTTCGATCTGCAGCCCGGCGACAGCCTCTATGTCTATACGGACGGCGTGCCGGAGGCGGTGAACAAAGACAACGAGCTCTTCGGCGTGGAGCGGATGTGCGAGGTGCTGAACCGGGATCCCGGAGCGGAGCCGAAGGTGCTGCTGCAGAATGTGAAGGATGCCATGGATCTCTATGTCGGAGAAGCGGACCAGTTTGATGACATCACCATGCTGGGTCTCCGGTTCTTCGGAAAGGAGTAATTACATGCGTGAGCTGACGATACCGGCCAGACGGAACAGACTGGATGAGGTACTGGCCTTCTACGATGAGGACATCCTCGCGCAGGATTGCATCCGGAATGTCAAGGTGCATCTCCATGTGGCCATTGAGGAGATATTCGTCAACATTGCCAGTTACGCCTACCCGGATGGGGAGGGGATGGTGACGGTTACCTCTGAAGTACTGCCGGGGGCAGAGGGGGAGGATCCGACACTGGAGATGAAGTTCATTGATCAGGGGATTCCATTCGATCCGCTGGCCAAACCGGATCCGGATATCTCTCTGGACGGGGAGCACCGTCAGATCGGCGGCCTCGGCATCTACATGGTCAAGAAGCGGATGGACGAGGTACGCTATGAGAGAAGCGGGGATCGGAATATCCTGACGATCTACAAGAAGCTGAAAAAAGAAAAATAAACGGAAACGATGCAAAACTGGTTTTGAACCGTAGGCATGGAGGAAGCCGGTATGGCGGAAGAAAGGAAACAGAACGAGATATTCCGGAAGCAGGCACTGGAAAGAATCTCCTCTCCGGAGCAGATGGGGGACTATCTGCGTGTGACAGATCCGGGGATATGGGTGATTTTTGCCGCTGTCATCCTGCTGCTCCTTGGTTTTTTTGCCTGGTCAACGGTGGGTGATCTGGAGACGGTAGTTGACGGCAGGGCCCATGTGACCGATCAGATCGCCCTGATTGAGGGCATATCGGAGGAGGTGCGGGTCGGGATGCCCCTGCGGATTCAGGAGCAGGAGTATCTGATCTCCATGGTGGACCAGAAGTCGTTGACCCGTGTCGCCTATGCATCTGTGGAATTGCCGGACGGATACTATGACGTAGAGATTGTGGTGGAGCGTATCCATCCCATTGCCTTTCTGCTGAAATAATTATGAAGAATAGAATAAGACCAACAATCACCCATGGGGTTGCCAAGGTGCCTGTCATCATGCAGATGGAGGCACTTGAATGCGGTGCCGCGTCTCTCGCCATGGTGATGGCCTATTACAGCAAATGGATCCCGCTGGAGCAGCTGCGGATCGACTGCGGGGTATCCCGCAACGGAGTCAACGCCAAGAGCATCTATCTGGCAGCCCAGTGCCACGGCTTCGATGTGGAGGGGTACAGCTGTTCCCCCGACCAACTGCGAGAGGCGGGCAAGTTTCCCTGCATCATCCATTGGAATTTCAATCACTTCGTTGTCCTGAACGGCTTCCGGGGCAAATATGCCTATATCAATGACCCGGCCAGGGGCTTTGTCAGGATCAGCGCGGAGGAATTTGACCATTCCTTCACCGGAGTGGTGCTGTTCCCTGTGCCGGGGGAGAACTTTGAGCCCAGCGGCAAGCGCAAAAGCACACTGGAGTTTGCCAGAAAGCGTCTGAAAGGGGCAGGCGTGGCGGTGGCCTTCGTCACCATCACGACCATCATCTCCTATATCTTCGGCCTGGTCCGCCCGGTGATGTCCCAGGTCTTCATCGACAGGCTGCTGTCGGGCCGCAACCCGCAGTGGCTGCTGCCATTCATCTTCATTCTGGCGGGTCTGGGGGTTCTGGAGGTGGTGACAGCCACGGTGCAGACCCTGTATTCGCTGAAGATCAACGGCAAGATGGCGATGCTGGGCAGCTCCACCTATATGTGGAAACTCATGCGGATGCCCATGGAGTTCTTCTCCCAGCGGATGGCCGGAGATCTGCAGCTGCGGCGGTCAGAGAACGAGGTGATAGCGGAGACGCTGGTCCATACCCTGGCGCCGCTTCTGCTGGATACGATCATGATGGTGCTGTATCTGACTCTGATGCTGCAGCACAGCATCGTGCTGACGCTGATCGGTCTGGGTACCATCTTCCTGAATATCCTGGTATCCAGGATCATCTCCGAACGGCGCGTGAACCTCACCCGCGTGATGCAGCGGGACAGCGGCAAACTGTCAGCCACAGCGGTCGCTGGCATCGAGATGGTGGAGACCATCAAGGCCAGCGGCGCGGAGAATGGCTTCTTCCAGAAGTGGGCGGGATATCAGGCCTCTGTCAATGCCCAGCGGGTCAAGGCGGCCAAGGAGAATCAGCTCCTGGGTGTGATTCCGGCTTTCTTCAGTACACTGGCCAATTACGCGGTCCTCGTTCTGGGCATTCTGTATGTGATGCAGGGAGAGTTCACCCTGGGTTCGCTGCAGCTGTTTCAGGGACTGATGGGCGCCTTCATGGCGCCGGCGATGATCCTGGTGGGTGCCGGACAGACCATCCAGGAGATGCGGACCAGGATGGAACGCGTCGAGGATGTCATGGAGTACCCGGAGGATCCCAATGCGGAGGACAGGGTGGTTGCGACGGATGGGCCGATGCAGAAGCTCTCCGGCAATCTGGAGATGCGGAATATCACCTTCGGCTATTCCCGTCTGGCAGAGCCGCTGATCAAGGATTTCTCCATGACGGTCAAAGCGGGGAGCAGCATCGCTTTCGTCGGTACCTCGGGCTGCGGCAAATCCACGCTGTCCAAGCTGATCTCCGGGCTGTATGATCCATGGAACGGAGAGATCCTGTTTGACGGCAAGTCCCGCAGGGAGATCGACCGCGGGGTGATGACCTGTTCCCTGGCTGTGGTGGACCAGGAGATCACCCTGTTTGAGGGGACCATCGCTGATAACATCAAGTTATGGGATGGCTCCATAGAGGATTTTGAGGTTCGGCTGGCCGCCTATGATGCGCAGCTCCACGACGATATCATGGAGCGGACGGGAGGCTATGAGGCCAGACTCACCTCCGGCGGCCGGGATCTCTCCGGCGGACAGAGACAGCGTATGGAGATTGCGAGAGTTTTGGCGCAGGATCCCTCCATTATCATCCTGGACGAGGCCACCTCGGCACTGGATGCCAGGACGGAGTTCGAAGTGGTACAGGCCATCCGTAACCGCGGCATCACCTGTATCGTGATTGCGCACCGGCTCTCCACGATCCGTGACTGCGAGGAGATCATCGTACTGGATCACGGCAACGTGGTGGAGCGCGGCACCCACGAACAGCTTATGGCCAAGGGCGGGGTCTATATGGATCTTGTAGCGAGCGAATAGTGCCAGTGGACATTAAGAGAATAAACAGGTACAAGGAATGGGTTGGGTAGAGGATCAGATTCAGGAGAGAAGAGCACAGGATCAGCAGCTGTTTGAGGATTCCTTCTTCCATGCGGCGGGCGTTGTACTGGGCAAGGCAGATGTACACAGGATCATCGATGGGCGGATTGTAACGAAGCAGGCCATCGATGAGATCCTCAAGTATTACCACTACAAGCCGGTACAGATCCCGGATGATCTGCAGGAGCATGACCAGCAGGTGGATTACTGCCTCCGGATGGTGGGCATGATGCGCCGTGAGATCACCCTGGAGGAGGGATGGTTCAGGGATGCCTTCGGCCCCATTCTGGCCTACCGCAGGGAGACCGGGGAGCCGGTGGCACTGCTGCCGGGCAGGCTGGGTGGCTATTACTACAAGGACAACCGCAGCGCCCGTGTGGTGCGGTTGTCAGACAAAACAGCGGAACAGTTTCAACGGGATGCGGTCTGCTTCTACCGTCCGTTGCCCCAGCGGAGCCTGAAGATCACGGATTTGCTGCTGTATCTCAAGAATTGCATTGCCATGCGGGATCTGATCTACATCTGCGCCGCCACCCTGGCCGCCGTGAGTGTGGGCAGGTTGCTGCCCAGGATCACCAAGGCGCTGACCGGGCCGGTGCGGTTAAGCGGAGATGCACGGATGCTGGTGGGGATCGCGATCTGCCTGTTCTGTACGGCGATCTCTGCCCAACTGATTTCTTCTGTCCAGAACATGGTTCAGACCAGGGTACAGACCAAGGCGGAGCTGGGGGTACAGTCCTCCATGATGATGCGGATCCTGTCGCTGCCGGTATCCTTCTTCCGCCAGTATAGTCCCGGTGAGATGATGAGCCGTTCTTCCTCTGTCAACGAGCTCTGCAGCCTGCTGCTTGGCATGGTGCTGTCAACGGGACTGACCTCCCTGTTCTCTCTGCTGTATGTGGCGGATATCTTCCACTTCGCGCCGGCCCTGGTGATCCCGGCACTGATCATCATCACCGTCACTGCCGTCACCAGCGTCATCTCCTCCCTGATCCAGAGCCGGATCATCAAACAGCGGATGGACGTGGGCGCCAGGGAGAACGGTCTGTCCTATTCGATCATTACCGGCATCCAGAAGATCCGCCTTGCCGGCGCAGAGAAACGGTTCTTTGCACGCTGGCTGGATATGTACGCAGAGGAGGCCGCCTTTACCTACAATCCGCCCATGTTCATCCGGATCAACGGGGTGATACAGACGGCGATCAGCCTGGCTTCCAACATCGTCCTCTATTTCCTGGCCGTGCGGAGCGGCGTATCGCAGTCGGATTATTTCGCCTTCACCGCGGCATACAGCTCCCTGATGGGTGCATTCACGGCGCTGGCGGGCATCACCCTTTCTGTGGCGCGGATCCGGCCGATCCTGGAGATCGCGGAGCCCTTCCTGCAGGCGAAGCCGGAGACTGCGGACAACAAGGCTATCGTCCACGATCTGATGGGCAGCATCGAGCTGAATAATGTCTGCTTCCGCTATGACGAGCGCTCCCCCTATATCGTGGAGAACCTCTCGCTCAAGATCGCCCCGGGGGAGTATGTGGCCATCGTGGGACGGACCGGCTGCGGCAAATCCACTCTGATGCGCCTGCTACTGGGCTTCGAGAAGCCGGAGCGCGGTGCGGTCTACTACGACGGCAAGGATATCAACAGCCTGTGCCTGAGTTCCCTGCGCGGGAGTATCGGAACGGTCATGCAGAATGCCGGTCTCTTCCAGGGGAGCATCTATGAGAACATCGTGATCTCCGCGCCGCAGCTGACCCTGAAGGATGCCTGGGAAGCCGCGGAGATGGCAGGGATCGCGGATGATATCCGGGATATGCCCATGGGCATGCAGACGATGATCTCCGAGGGACAGGGCGGTATCTCCGGCGGACAGAAGCAGCGGATTATTATCGCCCGGGCCGTCGCTCCCAAGCCCAGTATTCTGATGTTTGACGAGGCGACCTCGGCACTGGACAACCGGACGCAGCGCCAGGTCTCCGAGGCACTGGACGGCATGGGCTGCACACGGATTGTGATTGCGCACCGGCTCTCCACAATCCGTCACTGCGACCGGATTCTGGTGCTGGACAAGGGACAGATCATCGAGGATGGGACCTATGAGGAACTGATAGCCAGAAAAGGTTTCTTCGCCGATCTGGTGGAGAGACAGCAGGTGGAGGCTGCCGGTGGATGATCCAGGATAAAATATTCAAGGATAAAAAAATCGCCCGGCCCTTTTATGTGGGCCTGGCAGCGCTGATCCTGATGTGTATCTGCTCCGTGGTGATGAGTGTGAAACTGGTCATCCTGCGGGACAATGAGCTGAAGGCGCTGACTGTGGGCACCAACGCGGTGGGAATCTTCTTCTGTACGGCGATCTATCCGGGGTGCATCCTGGGAATCCGGCACAACAGGGCCATCGCCCGGTTCTTCGGTGTGATGCTGCTCCTGACGGGGATGACGCAGCTGTTGGAGATCAGTATGATCCTCCTGGATGAGCGGCCGCCCTTCCGTATGCTCTTACTCTCCGCCAGTATCCTCTACGGGATTCTGGAGCGGGTGATTCTGTTTGCGCTGTGGCGGTATGTCATCGCCCTGTTCCGTATCGAACCGGACAGAGTACAGGCAAGCAATCGTTTCGTTGCGGTGATGCTGGTGCCCTCCACGCTGCTGTGCCTGATCGATCTGTGGACACCCTTCTTTGGCGGCGTGGATGCCACGGGCAACTACTTCCTGGCCGGTCATCAGCTGCTGGATATGAGCTACGGCATCATCGTCTGTCTCGCCATCGCCATCACCATGGTCCGGGTCGGGATCCGTCCGGGGCGCATTCTGACAGTGCTTTCCTATATTCTGATCCCCGGCGTGGTACTGGGACTGACCTGGAATAAGCCGGATCTGAATATCCAGCATGTTGCCTCCGCACTGACCCTGACGCTGATCTATTCCGTCCTGAACTCGGAGAGTGCCAGACGGACGGCCGCCATGGAGAAGGAGTTGTCCATGGCCGGGCAGATCCAGAACTCCATGCTGCCGGATGTGGATACGGACACCTCCATCCCGCCGCAGGTGGAGCTGTATGCTTCCATGCAGCCGGCCAAGGAGGT
>JAFSYF010000048.1 GCA_017443695.1 Butyrivibrio sp. | reverse complement strand
TTTCTTTGCTGTTGGAATGCAGCACCACGCGGTCCCCGACCGTCTGCGCCTCTCCCAGTGCCTTGAGCGCCTGGTCCAGCGCGATCTGGCAGCCCTTGTCGCCGGACAGGCATTCCGCGGCTCCGAGACTGACGGTAAAGGTGATCCCGCGAATAGTGGTCAGTTTTACCGCCTGATGCAGGGTCACGCATCTGTCCCAGATCTCGTCCTGTCCGCTTAAGTGGTGCAGGATCACTACATAGGTCATATCATCGTAGCGGATGATCTCGGTCCCATCATCCGCCACTTCCAACAGTTCTTCGCCCATGCGGGTCATCATCCTCTGGATCCCGGCCATGCCCAACTCCACATGTGCCTTCTGAAAATGATCCATCTCGAGCAGCGCGATCGCCCGGCAGCCCGCATCATTCTGCGGATCGCTGAAAAACTCCTTCAAATAGTCTCTGTCCCTGATAACTCCTGCCATTTTTGTCACCTCAAAAAGTCCATTACTCTGAGTTCCAGCATGAACTCAGGCTCATAATACAGATGCATTTCGCCATCCAGTTCTTCGACCGCACTGCGTACCAGGCTAAGGCCGCCGCCTTCCTGGACATATCCGGCCGGAGGTGTTCCGTTATTTGTATATTGCAGAATCAGCTGATTGTTACGCTCTTCGACCCGGATCTTCATGCGGGTAGCATGTCCGTGATGGGATGCGTTCAGCATGCATTCCATGGCGCCCACCAGAAACACATGCTGCAGCTTCTCCGATGAAGGCAGTTCGCCTTCCAGCTCGATCTCCATTCCAATGGAATCCGCTGCCTTGCGCAGTTCATCCATCGCGTACATTTTGCCGGAGTCACTTCCGGAATCCACTTCCAGCATCTCCGCGATGGATCCCCACCGCTGCTGCAGATCGTTCAGCGCTTCCCTGTCGGTGTCCTCTTCCATCTGCCGCTGAGTCATCAGGAGGAGCTGTCCCAGCTCATCATGTACATGCATTTTAGCGGCCAGGATCTCTTTCTCACGCGTCAGTGATACTATATTGCTGCCGTATTCCCGCAGCCGTTTCTCCATCTCCTGCAGACGGGAGTTCTCGATCATCAGTTCCTGCGTCATCGCGTACTGGGTGGAAATATCCGAAGAGATCAGCTCGTAGAACCAGCCTTTTTCGGCATAGATTTTGTGCCGCTGCATCTGCAGGATCTTCTTATCCCCTATCGGAACCACCAGCCGCTCAACGCCATCGGCCCCTACCGTGTAAGCTATGCAGGACGATTTCATCCGTTTCCACAGTTCCAGCATATCCACCAGATCATTCCGTGTGATTTCGGCATGGATCTGCAGCATCCTCCGGTTCACGAGGATCGGCACGCCGTCCGGGCTGAAGTAGCTGATTCCTTCCGGAATCGCCTCAAACGCATCGTGAATAGATACGGACGAGATATGATTCCTCCTCCAGTGCAGGAAAAAAGTGATCCCGTGGAGGTTTATGACAAAAAGCAGCACGAACCACAGGAGAAACATCCATGCGGGGAGCACCAGCACTTCGTATAGGAAAGCACTCTCACTCAGGTGTGAAATCGCCTTGATCTCCACCACCGCCGCAAGAATCACCGATTGTATGACGATCATGGCCAGATAATAGTAAAGTGCCAGACAGCTGCCCCGGTACAAAAAGGTATTTACAAAGAGATAGAGGGTGGACAGCAGCATGATAAACAGTAAAATACTGATCCAGCCGTTACCTGTCATCATCATAAATGACTGATTCACCAGATCTCACCTCCTCTCGCAAGCGTGAGAAGGATCATCGTGACATCGTCCTCCGTATGAATCTGCAGATCCAGGAGGTTCCCCATGCCGGATAAGCTGGGAATATGGTCGGTAACAAGGGCCGGTTCGCAGGTGATCTGCATCTGCAGCC
>JAFSYF010000006.1 GCA_017443695.1 Butyrivibrio sp. | reverse complement strand
TGAATTTGACTTTTCTGATGCCGTGGATCTGGATCTGATAAGAACAGCGATTCCGGATAAGGCAACTGCAACAAAATGATATAAAAGACATTTTGCTCTGAGATCGAGATGGTTAAAAACAAAAGAGTCGGATTTACATTGAGGCGGGCAAGCCCGAGGAAGCGGCCGCTCTCTTCCCAGCGCATAAGCAGTTCAGCACGGCACCCTGTGTGGTGGACACGCCCTATGGCCGGTTTGAGGGGCCGGAGGCGATCCTGGCATTTGCACAGGGCTTCGTCAAACGATTCCATGCGGATGGCATGACGGTGCTGCCCATGTTCCAGACCAGAAGCGGCGGACGTTCCGTCACCGAAGTGGTGCTGAACCTTGAGGTGGAGGATGTGATCGACCAGGTGCCGATGTTCGTTGTGGCGGATCTCTGTGCCGGCGGACAGCTGGAGGAGGCGCGGCTCTACTGCCATGCCTTATGTTATTTCGCAGACGGCAGGTATGCGTCCAGGATGGCCGTCGTCTTCAGCGAATCCCTGTGCATCAGGATGCCCTCCTGATCCAGGAACCCGGTCATGCGGGTTCTGATTGTTTCCGCCCGCTGGAAAACATCGGCAGCGCTCTCGTCCTTGCCGGGCTTGACCTTGACGGAGAGCTCCGTGAGATAATCGGTATGGGTACTGCTGGCGACCGACCATATCTCAACCCGGATGCCATCAATATCTTCCCAGTTGCCGCCATCCAGCCGGTAGAACGTCAGCGGTCCGACAATCTTTGCCTTCTGCAGCTTCGTCACGCCCCACTGGCCGGATTTCCAACCGACGTCTTCGTCGGGCATTCCTTTCTCTGCAAAGAGGATGGCGTCCTGGGTGGTGAACTGGGAGAGCTGCGCATACTTGTTGTATTTCTTACTGGAACTGTAGCTGATGCTCAGGGTCATCTTGGAATAACCCCAGTCAACCTCCCACTTGTCCTCATCCTCCGATGGGCGGAAACCGTCTGCGGTTGCCCTGGCCAGCGCGGATTGTATGCCCTCCAAGCCTGACCCGGAGATCTCGTAACGCTTCTTATAGGTCCGTTCGATTTTCTTGGCCTTCTGTTTCTTCTTGTTGCTGTCCTTGATCCGGAAGCGGTTGATCCAGCCCTCGTTGATGAAGTTCCTCTTGGGGGTCTCCAGGTAGATGACGTCACTCGCCTGGTACGTGTTATCGCCGAAGGAGAGCAGGTCACGGTATTCATCCCGGAGCTGGTGCTCCTGGTTCAGCACCTGATCGGAATCCAGCAGGAACTTCAGCTCATAGGAGACGCTGTCAGATGGGACGCTGGCGGTGGCGATGGATCCGCAGGCCGTTATGGCCAGGAAGACAGGCAGCAGGATGCTCATCAGGAATACGTTTTTCTTCATGTTTTTCTCCTTTCTTACTACGCAAGCGTCCAAAAAGCAACCGCGCTGGCGGCGGCGACGTTCAGGGAGTCCACCCCCGCGCGCATGGGGATGCGGGCAACGGCATCGCAGCTGGCGATGGTCTGCGGGGTGAGGCCGTCCCCCTCGGAGCCCAGGATCATGGCCAGGCGCGCATGTGTCTGATCACGGACCTGTTCAATGCCTACGGCGTCCGGTGTCAGCGCCAGTGCGATACGCGCATAGCCCATATCGGCCAGTGTGGTCATTCCCTCATCCGGCCATTCCTCCGGTCCGAGAACGGTCCACGGCACCTGGAAGACGGTGCCCATGCTGACCCGGATGGCCCGTCTGCAGAGCGGATCGCTGCTGTCTGCCGTCAGTACCACGGCATCCACCTGGAGTGCCGCGGCGTTGCGGATGATGGCCCCCACATTGGTGGGGTTCGTGATATGCTCCAGTACAGCGATGTGGCGTGCATCCAGCAGGAGCAACCGGCAGGGGGGCAGTGCCCGGCGGCGCATGGCACACAACAGCCCGCCGGTCAGGTGGTAACCCACCATGGTCTGCAGTTCCTCCTCCGGCTCCAGGAAGACCGGGATCTCCCCGCAGGCCGCCAGGAACGGTGCAAACTCCCTGTCGGCCTTCTGTCTGTCCGCCAGTACCGCCACCGGCTGATAGCCGGCATCCAGGGCTCGCTGCGCCACCTTCAGGCTCTCCGCAATGAACAGCCCGGGTTCCGGCTCATAATAGTGATAGAGCTGCGGTTCCTTCAGCTGTGTGAAGACCTCTTTGTTGATAATACCGTCCATCTCAGGCGTATCTTATTTATTTATGGCAGCTGGCACTCGAAGGTGATCAGGCCCTGATCCCAGGACGCCCGGATCGTCCCATGATACCGGTCCACCAGTTGCTCTGCAATGGAGAGGCCGATGCCGTAGCCGCCCTTCTCCGTGTTGTGCGATTCGTCCGCCCGGTAGAACCGTTCGAAGAACCGGTCGTAGTCCACGTTCTGGCCATTGGCATAGCTGTTGGACACCAGCAGCCGTATGCCCCGGTTCCGGCGTCCGGCGGCCTCCAGCCGGATACGGATCTCGCCACCCTCGTCGCAGTATTTGATGGCATTGTCGGTGAGGATGGACACCAGTTGCCGCAGGTCCCCTTCCTCCGCATAATACCGGATGTCCGCCGGCACCTCCACCGACAGAGTGTCCCCGGCTTGTTCCGCCACGGTGCGGAAGGATTCTGTCGTCTCCGTCACCACGGCGGACATGTCGACTTGCTGACAATCTTTCTCCGCGTCACGCTCCTGCGCCCGGGTGATGCGGACCAGGTTGTCGATGAGCCCCTGCAGGCGGTCCACCTGCCGCAGGGTCGCTTCTGTCCATTCGTTCTCCCCGCAGGTCATCTCGATGAGCTCCGTATTCGCCCGGATGACCGCCAGCGGTGTCTTGAGCTCATGGCTGGCGTTGGTCAGGAACTGCTTCTGGAGTTCCGCATTGCGGATCTCCGGCTTCATGAGCTGGATGACCATGACCCGCATGATCAGGAAGGTGATGAGGGATCCCAGGAACAGGAAGCTCAGTGCGATATAGAGCAGACGTGCATTCGAGAAGATCTGGTTCGTACTGTCCAGGTAGACGACAATGGTCCCGCCTGCCGTTCGGTTCGTGCGCAGATAGTAGTAATTCCCGAAGCTGCCGAACCGGAAGAAGCGCTTCCCCGCTTGTTCTGCCAGCTCCAGCGCAGTATCGCTGTCCACGGAGGAGATGTGGTTGACGATCACATCCTCCACGACCCCCTCTGTATCATAGAGAACGGCAAAGTACCGGGTGGTGTAATAGAACTCCGGGGAGCTGTAGCCGCCGCCGAGGCGGAAGAGGGACTCCAGCAGGCTGGTGATGTCCGACCGGCTGGCCTTCTCATCGTCATCCTGATAGAACGCCGGGTTGCGGAACCGTCCCCGCACACCGGGCAGGCTCTCCGGCTCCGTGATGGGCACCGCACCGTCGTTTTCGGCGATGTATTGGAGCACATGCTTGGTTTCCGCCCGTGTGAAGGCCAGGTTGAGCAGGAAAATAAAACCTCCCATGATCAGCATAACTGTCATAAAGGACAGCATGGATACCAGGAGGATGCGCCTTTTCAGTTTTCGGATGGATTGCTCGCTCATGCGGTCTGTTCTCCGGGCAGGAACTGGAAGTACCCGCCGCGCTCTCCCGTAATCTGCGCCGCACTGCCGATGGAGAAGAGCTTGGTCCGCAGGTAGCTCACATAGAGCCAGACCGTATCCGGCCCGGCCTCCGCATCACCCGCCCACACCTTCGCCAGGATCTGCTCGCTCCCGATGGCATCGGCGTTGTCCCGGACCAGCAGATGGAGCAGTTCAAACTCCCGGGAGGAGAGACGGATGCTGCTGTCGGAATGAATCTCCAGCGTGTCCGCATGGAGGCTTAAGTCCCCGCAGATGAGCTCCCCCTCCGGCTTCGCGGACATGGGGCTTCTTCTGGTCAGTGCCTTGACCCTTGCTAACAGTTCTTTCATAGCAAAAGGCTTCGTGAGGTAATCGTCCGCCCCGGCATCCAGCCCCGTCACCCGGTCATCGATCTCGGACTTGGCGGTCAACAGCAGCACCGGTGTGGGATCCCCTGCTGCGCGCAGTGTCTCCAGCACCT
>JAFSYF010000005.1 GCA_017443695.1 Butyrivibrio sp. | reverse complement strand
GCGTATACTACCATAAAACTACCCTGTATTGTACCACATGTGGGGACTTGTGTTCAATTTCTGTTTAGGAGTATGATGATAATTAGGTTACTGTTCAGTGCCGCAGCCATGCACCCCGCTGCATGGCGCACGAGGTCCAGTGGACCTCGGTATTGCGCCGACCGAAGCGAAGCGTAGAACTGCGGCCCAGTGTTTGGATTCAGCCGATACAAGCGATTCCTGGGTGGACTGTGAAGATGAGTGCGGGTACAGACTTTATTCAGGTAGAAAACTTAAGCAAGACCTTTATCATCACCCGGAAACGGGAGAAAGGCAAGCTGTTTCGGGATAAGCATCCTGTGGAAGCCCTGCGGGATGTTTCTTTCCATGTGCAGAAAGGGGAGCTCATCGGCTACATCGGTCCCAACGGCGCAGGCAAATCCACCACCGTCAAGATCCTCTCGGGGATCATGACCCCGGATGGCGGACGGGTCCTCGTTGACGGCCGCATCCCCTGGGCGGACCGGAAGAAGCATGTGCGTCACATCGGCGTGGTGTTCGGCCAGCGGATGCAGCTGTGGTGGGATGTGCCGATCCTGGACAGCTTCCAGCTGCTGCGGGACATCTACCGGCTGCCGGAGCAGGCCTACCGGGATCGTCTGGAGGAGCTGACACAGGCGCTGCAGCTGGGGGATCTCCTGCGAACACCGCTGCGGCAGCTGAGCCTGGGCCAGCGGATGCGGGCGGAGCTGTGCGGCTCTCTCCTGCACCGCCCCGAGCTCCTGTTCCTGGATGAACCGACCATCGGGCTGGACGCGGTGAGCAAGCTCGCTTTGCGGGATTTCCTGCGCCTGGAGAATGAACAGCACGGTACAACGATCCTCCTGACCACCCATGATATGGAGGACATCGCGGCCCTGTGCAGCCGGGTGCTGGTGCTGGGCCACGGCAGGAAGCTCTTCGACGGGGAGCTGCCGGAGCTGCTGCACCGCTATGACACAGAGCGTACCATCACCGTGAGTTATGAGGAGCCCCAGGTCGCCATGCGCCTGACCCGGGACGGGACGCTGCCGGGAGAGATCACGCAGACGGGGGAGAGCCTGAGCTTCTCCTATTCGCTGAACCAGATCCCCACGACGGAGGTGCTGTCCATGCTGCAGCAGGCAGGCACCATCCGGGAGCTCACCATCGAGCCCCAGAACATCGATCATCTCATTGCGGCCATGTACCGGGAGATGGATCTGTGAAGGCGTATACAGCAATCTTCCGGCTGCGTACCCGGATGGAGCTGCAGTACCGCGGCGCCATGCTGGGCGGTATCCTGTGTCAGGTCTTCTTCGGCCTGATTCTGATCGCGCTGTACCAGGCCCTGTACCGGTCGAGACCCCAGACCCAGCCCCTGTCCCATGTCGTTACTTATGTGTGGCTGCAGCAGGCTTTTTTCCGGATGCTGTTGGCCTCTGACCCGGATCTGACGGACAAGATCCGCTCCGGCGGCATCGCCTATGACCTCTGCCGCCCGTTGGATCTCTACGGGTTCTATTACATACGGATCATGGCCCAGAAGCTCACCGGGAGCCTGATGCGGGCCGTGCCCATGCTGACCTTTGCCTTCTTTCTGCCCGAAGCGTGGCGGATGGAGCTGCCGGCATCTGTGCCGGGTCTGTTATTGAGTCTGGCGGCGCTTATTCTGGGGCTTCTGTGCGTGAGTGCGCTGGAGAATATCACCATGGCATTTACCATGCGGACCCTGGATCCCAGAGGAATCCAGTCGATGCTGAATCTGCTGATGATGACACTGTCGGGCAATATCCTGCCGCTGCCCCTTTTTCCGGACAGCTGGCAGCGGGTGATCACACTGCTGCCCTATGCGCAGCTGCTGGATGCGCCGATCCGCTTCTATACCGGGGAATACGGCATGGCCGATGTGATCCGGGTGTTTCCGGTGCAGGCGGGCTGGACGCTGGCGCTGACGGCCCTGGGCTATGTCATGTGGCGGCGGAATGAGCGGCATATGGTGCTGCAGGGGGGCTGAGATGAATACGGTGAAGCTGTATCTCCACTCCATGGCCATGCTGATGAAGAGTCAGCTCCAGTACCCCGTGTCCTTCCTGATGCAGACACTGGCGCAGCTCGTTATGGAGGGCGGGGAGTTCATGGCGCTGCTGCTGGTGATCGACCGTTTCGAACGAATCGACCACTGGAGCGCCGGCGATCTGTTCTTCTTCTTCGGGATGATGTCGGTCACCTTCTATCTGACCGAGTTCCTGGGCCGGGGGATCACCGGCAATTTCCCCTATCTGATCCGTGCGGGGCAGCTGGATACCATTCTGCTGCGGCCCAGGGGTGTGGTGACCCAGGTGCTGTGCAGCGCCGTGGATCCCCGCCGGATCGCCTGCATCGCAGTGGGGGTGGCGGCGCTGATCATGGGCTGCCGGATGTCCGGGGTTGTGTGGACCCTGCCCAAGGTGCTGGCCCTGGTCGAGGCGGTGGCCTTCGGCAGTATACTGCTGCTGGGACTGTTTCTGATCGAAGCGATCTTCTGTATCCATTCCGTGAAATCGGTAGAGTTCGTCAATG
Source organism: Butyrivibrio sp. (assembly GCA_017443695.1). Taxonomy (GTDB): domain Bacteria; phylum Bacillota; class Clostridia; order Lachnospirales; family Lachnospiraceae; genus Butyrivibrio. The sequence goes on along the minus strand of JAFSYF010000005.1, from coordinate 3,312 downwards.
CGCTGACCTACGGTGGCCGCAGCGCCTGTCAGTATCCGATGGATATCTATCCCAGGCCCCTGCGGGCGCTGTTTACGATGATCGCGCCCTTTGCGCTGACGCTGCATATCCCGGCCGCCTATATCCTCGGTCAGCCGTTATATGGCCTGCCAGCCTGGGTGACATTCGTCTCCCCGCTGTCAGGCCTTGTGGTGTTCCTCGTGATCTATGCCTGTTTCGGCCGGGCCATGCGGCACTACTGCTCCACCGGCAGTTAAAAAATACTGTAGATCGCGATGAAGTGGCAGAGGCTGCCGGCCAGGACGAAGAGGTGGAAGATCTCATGGGAGCCCCAGCGCGAGTCTCTGGCGTTGAACCGCACCAGCTTCAGCGCGTAGATGACCCCGCCGATGGTATAGATTACGCCGCCGGCCAGGAGCCAGACAAACGTCGAGATGCGGATCACCGGCATCAGCTTCGGCATGGCGAAGAGCACCACCCAGCCCATGGCGATGTAGATCGTGGAGGAGACCCACTTGGGGCAGGTCACCCAGAAGAGCTTGAACAGGATCCCGGCTGCGGCGATGAGCCAGATCACCGTCAGGAGGCGACGCCCCTGCGCACCCATGGCGCATACGCATACGGGGGTGTAGGTACCCGCGATGAGGACGAAGATCATCATATGGTCCAGGCGCTTCAGCACCATGCCTGCCCTGCCCTCCACCTTGAAGCCGTGATAGGCCGCACTGGCGCCGTACAGCAGGGCCATGCTCAACAGGAAGATCACCACTGCGCCCATACCGCCCCGGCCCACACCGCTGCGGGCCGCATGTACGATCAGGAGCGGTGCGCAGGCCACGGCGGCGATGCAGCCCCAGAGATGGGTCAGGCAGCTGACGGGATCCTTCAGCCGGGATTCCGATACTGGCCTGTCATTGACAGATGATGCAGATCCGTTATTGTTCACGGCCCTTATTCTGCGCATATGCGAGGCAGACGTAGTTCCTGAGATTGCGGCAGTCATCATGATGTTACCTCCCTGATATCCTTTCATCGGTTTTTGGAAAACTCATTACAGAGATTTTATAATCTATACTCATATCCTGTCAAGAGTTTTTCAAAAACTTATTATAAACATTTACATAACCCGAGAGGGCATGTTATGATCAAAGGGACAAATCGTTACCATTCACAGGGACTATGAATGGTAACGATAAATCACCAGGCGGGGAGGAAAGAATATGACGATGGAGCTGGCATTACCGAAATATACGGAGATCCCGGGGGTTGGTCTGTTCCTGGAGCAGGTCGCCAAGTACATCAATGAGGTGCTCTCCCCGCTGGGGGAGGCTGAGCTCACCGGCTCCATGATCAGCAACTATGTGAAGAAGAAGCTCCTGGACAATCCTGTGAAGAAGCAGTACAGCCGCGACCAGATCGCCTATCTGATCTTCATCGCCATCGCGAAGAATGTGCTGTCCCTGGAAGATATCCGCACCATGATCGTGCTGCAGAAGGAAAAATGCGACGCGAAAACCGCCTATGAGTATTTCAGTACGGAATTCGCGTCGATATTGCATGCTGTATTTGATAATCAGAATGTGGCGGTACAGCCCTCTCTGTCAGCCTCCAGACAGCTGGCCCAGAAGGTCTCCATCGCCGTCGCCTACAAGGTCTACCTGGACCAGACCTTCCGGGAGATGAAAGAAACAGCGGGTTGAACAGTTCTACTGCCGCGTCCTGATGGCCATCAGCCACGCCATGATGTGCATGGCCTGCTGGAAGCGGTTCGTGCGGATCAGTTCCTCAATCTCCTCCGCGGTGTAGCGGCAGACGTTCAGGAACTCCGTCTCATCCAGATGCTGGTCCCCCACCCTGTGGCAGCCCCGCGCCAGGTAGATATGGGCGTAGTTGTCCGCCAGGGTCGCGTGGGACGGGACCGTAATGAGATGCGTCCAGTCCTCGGATTCATGGCCGGTCTCCTCCCGCAGCTCCCGTTTCGCCGCAGCCAGCCCGTCCTCCGCGGAGGCCGCCGGCCCGTATTCCTTACCATCCGTGCGCTCGATGCCGCCTGCAGGGAACTCCGTGGTCACCTGCCCGATCCCCTGCCGGTACTGACGTACACACAGGTACTGCCCCTCGGTATCCTCCGCGACGATCACCACATAATCCCTGCGGCTGTAGCTGTAGAAGGGCTCAAATACCGTCCCATCCGGAAACCGGTAGGCCGACCGCCGGATATCGATCCACTCGTCCTGTACAATGTGCTCGGTGCGGACCTCCTCCCACCGGAGATCCTGATCTTCAATTTGCTGCATATGCATGTCTCCCTTGGTTAATGATTCCGTGTCATGTCAATCGAGGCCCCGAGAGCACCCCTTAGTCGGTTCGCGAGCTTGCGACGAGCGCCTACTGGTTCATGTCAATCGAGGCCCCAGGAGCATCTCCCGGGTGGTTCGCGAGCCCCTCGGATCATGGTTAACGTCAACCCCGAGCCACGCACTCTGCTGCGTGGCTACGGGTAAATACAGTATCGCAGATCAGCAGCAGGCGCATTTAAATGCGAAGCCTGCGCCTGCTGCACACAATTCGGCCGAAGGCTGAATTGAGCGCGAGCAGGCCGCCCGGGGGTGTTCCGGGGCCGATCGGCAGGATTCGTGATTATGACTGCGGTTGCGGCCCGTACCAGGACAGCTCCATCATGGTGATGTCATCGAACTGCTCCGCCTCACCGACGAAGGCATCGATGTCCTCCTTGACATTGCGCAGCAGCTGCCCCGGCATTGCATCCGGCTGCCGGTTCAGTGCCGCCAGCATTCGCTCGGTGCCGAAGAGCTCGTTGTTCGCATTCGTCGCCTCCGTCACGCCGTCCGTATAGACGAAGACACTGTCTCCGGGATGCAGCTCGAATTCATGCTCACGGAAACGGAGGCCCGACACCGTTGCCACGGCAGGGGAATGACGGTAGACCACCAGCTCCCACGTCCCGCCGGCCCTGCGGATCACCGGGTGCTCATGCCCCGCGTTGGCCGCGATGCCTTTGCCCGTAGAGATCTGAATGTTCGCCAGCCACACCGTCACGAAGAAGCCCGCTTCATTGCCCTCACAGAGCTGTTCGCTGGCAAAAGAGAGCACCTCGGCGGGGGAGCCGCCGATCTGGGCCTTGTTCTTGATTAACGTCTTGGCAATCACCATGAAGAGCGCCGCCGGGACACCCTTGCCGGATACGTCCGCCATCACCAGACACAGATGGTCGTCATCAACCAGAAACATGTCGTAGAAATCGCCGCCCACCTCCTTGGCCGGGGTCATGGTGGCGAAGATATCAAACTC
>JAFSYF010000047.1 GCA_017443695.1 Butyrivibrio sp. | reverse complement strand
TTTTATCTGTTACAGATTTAGAATATGAATAAAGAGGAGGGCACAACATGCATCAATTTGATTACGATATCGGTATCATCGGCGCAGGCCCGGGCGGGATCTTCTCTGCTTACGAGCTTGTTAAGCTGGATCCATCGCTCAGGGTTGCTGTCTTTGAGTCCGGCGCACCGTTGCCGGAGCGTCACTGTCCCATCGACGGTGTTCGGGTGACTTCCTGTGTCCACTGCAAGAGCTGTGCCATCATGAATGGCTTTGGCGGCGCCGGGGCCTTCAGTGATGGGAAATACAATATCACCAATGATTTTGGCGGAACGCTGTACGAATACATCGGCGAGGAGGAGGCCCTCTCCCTCATGCGTTATGTGGATGACATCAACTGCAGTTATGGAGGCAGCGGGACGAAGCTCTACTCCACAGCGAACAGCCGTTTCAAGAAGAAATGTATGCAGAACAAGCTGCAGCTCCTCGATGCACAGGTTCGTCATCTGGGCACCGATATCAACTATATCGTTCTGGAAAACCTCTATGCGGAACTGAGGGACAAGGTGACCTTCTTCTTCCGCACACCCATTGATCATCTGGAGGAGGCTGGTACGGACGGGGGATTCCGCCTGATCCACGGTTCTGACAGCCACACCTGCAGAAACTGCATCATCTCTGTCGGACGCAGCGGCAGTAAGTGGATGGAGCAGGTCTGTCAGTCCTTCCGGATCCCGACCAAATCCAACCGTGTGGATCTGGGTGTTCGCGTTGAGCTGCCTGCAGCCATTTTCTCCGATCTGACAGATGAGCTCTATGAGAGCAAAATCGTCTATCGCACGGAGAAATTCGAGGACCGGGTCCGAACCTTCTGTATGAATCCCAACGGGCTGGTGGTAACGGAGAACACCAACGGCATCGTCACGGTCAACGGACACAGCTATGAAGACAGTGCCCGTAAGACCGATAATACCAATTTTGCGCTGCTGGTGGCCAAGCATTTCTCCGAACCTTTCCACGACTCCAATGAGTATGGCGAAAGTATCGCCCGTCTCTCCAATATGCTGGGGGGCGGTGTCATCGTACAGCGCTTCGGGGATCTTGAACGCGGAAGACGCAGCAATGAGAAGCGACTCAGGGAGGGAACTGTCCGTCCGACACTTCATGCAACCCCGGGTGACTTAAGTCTCGTCCTGCCCAAGCGGATTATGGACAGCATCATTGAGATGATCCATGCACTGGATAAGATCGCACCGGGAACCGCCAATGACGACACTCTGCTCTACGGCGTCGAGGTTAAGTTCTATAACATGGAAGTGGCATTAAACAGCCGGCTGGAAACCAGCCGGCCGGGACTCTATGTCATCGGAGACGGAAGCGGGGTGACGCATTCGCTCTCCCACGCTTCCGCCAGTGGTGTCTATGTAGCCAGACAAATCATGAACGTATCGTAACTGTTCTGAGCGTAACTGTTCAGAACTGGTTCCGAACAGTTACGCTTTTCGCACATCTTCAGAATCAGTTTTGGAGATTTGCGAATACATCCTTCAGTGCCGGATAGAGCTGCTTGAATTCCTGATACCGCGCTTCGTATTTGGCGACCAGTGCCGGATCCGGCTCTTCGGTTTCTTTGACGCGCACGATGGCTGCCGCAGCTTCCTCAACGGTCTTATAGGCGCCGCAGGCCACCATGGCCAGCATCGCACCGCCCATGCCGGGACCTTCCTCACAGGCCGGTACATCCACCTTCAGGTTCAGGATATTGGCGATCATCTTACGCCACAGAGGACTCTTGGCACCGCCGCCGCAGATCTTGGTTCTTGTGAGCTTCACGCCGGTGGATTTCGCCACTTCATACATATCTCTTGTGGCAAAAGCAACCCCCTCCAGCACCGCCTGGGTCAGATCGGCACGGGTGGAATCCATGGTCATCCCGGTGAAAGTGGCGCGGGCCAGCGGGTCAGTCCACGGAGATCGCTCTCCCATCAGATACGGCAGGAATTCCACATGGTTCTCGCCCAGTTTTTCCGTCGTGATGGGCGCCTGTTCCGCGGCAAAGTCCGTGGTCTTCAGGATTTCTTCATTCCACCACTTGTTGCAGGAGGCCGCGGAGAGCATACAACCCATCAGATGATAGGACCCGTCAGCGTGATCAAAGGAATGCAGCGCGTTGTTGTCATCCACACCGAAACTCTTGGAAGAGATGAAGATGGTCCCGGAGGTACCCAGGGAAATGTTGCACATGCCATCTCCAACGGTTCCTGTGCCGACAGCAGCAGCGGCGTTATCTCCGGCACCTGCCGCGACAACCACCTCAGCGGACAAGCCCAGTTCGGAGGCGATCTCCGGCTTCAGCATGCCAACCTTCTCATAGCTCTCATAGAGTTTCGGCAGCTGTTCCTCTGTAATATTGCAGATCTCAAGCATCTCCTTCGACCATTTACGGTTCTTGACATCCAGGAGCAGCATACCGGATGCGTCGGAGACATCGGTGCAGAAAGCGCCGGAGAGCCGGTAGGCCAGATAATCCTTCGGCAGCATGATCTTACGGATCCGCTTGTAGTTCTCCGGTTCATT
>JAFSYF010000046.1 GCA_017443695.1 Butyrivibrio sp. | reverse complement strand
GGACTGTTTTACCCCTCCGGCCAACTTGAGCCAGTGGACTGTTTTACCCCTCCGGCCAACTTGAGCCAGTGGATCTTTTTACCCCTCCGGCCCATTGGTGCGGGGGAACATATGAGATCCAAACGCCTCCCGGAAACGGGAGGCGTTTTCAGTGGTTTCCTGTTGTTACTGAACAGCAGGTATGATAGAATAAATGCATGCAATTAAATGAAGATATGCAAAAGGCATTACGCCAACATATTGTCCAGGATCTGGACGCCTGCATGGAGGCGGGCTGCATCAAGGTCTACTACCAACCGGTGATGCGGACACTCACAGGGGAGATCTGCGGGATGGAGGCGCTGGCGCGTTGGGATGACCCGGAGTATGGCCTGCTGCCGCCCATCGCATTTATTCCCGTGCTGGAGGAGGCACATCTGATTCACAAGCTGGATATGTGCATCATCCAGCAGATCTGTGAGGAGTATGCCATACGCGAGAAACGCCATGAGGAGCTGGCCACAGTCTCCTTCAATCTGTCCAGAATGGATTTCCAGTACTGCGATATTCATTCCTTTATCGACGAAACCATCCGGGCCAATCGTCTGCCCCGGGATATCTTCCGTGTGGAGATCACCGAGAGCACCATGGAGGACGATGAGAAACGGATGCATGATGTGATCGACCGTTTCTGGGACAGCGGTCTGCGCGTGTGGATGGATGATTTCGGCAGCGGGTATTCCTCGCTGAATGTTCTGAAGGATTACCATTTTGATACGTTGAAGATTGATATGGTCTTTATGCGGGACTTTGATGTGCGTTCCCGTGAGATCATCACCTCTGTCGTGGATATGTCCAAGAGGATCGGTGTCCACACGCTGGCAGAGGGCGTAGAGACAGAGGAGCAGCTTGCGTTTCTGCGCAGCATCGGCTGTGAGAAGGCACAGGGCTACTATATTGGTAAACCCATGCCCTACGAAGCGTGTATTGCGCATCTGGCGAAGAACGATCTGAAGATTGAGGCCCGGGAGAAAAAACAGTATTACCACGACATCGGTACCATCAATCTGATGAGTCCGACCCCCATGTTCTTCCAGGAAGGGGACGAGGTTGACGGCGAGGAGGCTCTTGCAGGACAGATCCCGCTGGCCATTCTGGAGGTGACGGACGACGGCCATATCCAGTATCTCTTTGCCAATGACAGTTATATTCGGATGTTGAACAGTGTTGGGATAGAAGGCACGGAAGAGATCGAAGCGGCCTATGAGAAGACGAATACACCCTTCGCCCAGCGGTTCGGACAGATGATTCAGCGGGCCAGACAGACCGGGGAGACTGAGACTGTGAACTTCGTCCGCAGCGGCAGGCACTGCTTTGCGCAGATGCGTCGGGTTGCGGGGTATCCCGGAGGCGCCGCCTATCTGTGCATTTTCCAGAACCTCTCCCTCGGTGTGGAGGCAGGAAAAGAGGACACGCTGGCCACATTTGCGAATGACCTGTTCACCCTCTATGATGAGATCGAGCTGATCGATTTAAATACCGGTTTTTCCAAAAATATCTACCGCACCACGCAGAATCTGGACACCTATAACAAACGGCCGGCCAGAGAGGAGCTGTGGGATTTCGCGGAGCGGCAGGTCTATCCGGAGGATAGGGAGAAATACAAGGAATTCATGGATCCCTACACCGTGGAGAAGCGGTTGGATGAGAGCATAGCGCCGTTCATTTCCATGCCCTTCAGAATCATGGGGGCGGATGGCATCTATGCCTGGAAGCTTCAGATCTATCTCTATGCCGGAGATAAGAAGGACCGGCGGGTACTGGCCTGTACCAGACGGATTGACAGGAACAACCTGCAGCTGCTGAAGAAGG
>JAFSYF010000045.1 GCA_017443695.1 Butyrivibrio sp. | reverse complement strand
TTGCGTTGTAGATGGAAGCCCGCATACCGCCCACGGAACGATGCCCCTTGAGACTGACCAGCCCCTGTGCCGTAGCCTCAGCGATAAATTTGGCATTCAGCTCCTCGCTGTCGGTGACAAACGGCACATTCATCAGCGAACGGTCTTCTTTGCGCACGGTTCCTCTGAACATTTTGCTGTTGTCCAGATAGTCGTACAGAATCGCCGCCTTCTCCTCATTGCGCTTCTGCATCTCGGTCAGACCACCCTGTGCCTTCAGCCACTGGAACACCAGACCGCACATATAGATCGCCCAGCAGTTGGGTGTATTGTACAGGGAACCGTTATCGGCCTGCGTCTTCCACTTCAGCATGGTGGGCACATAGGTCTCCAGATCATCGCGGATCAGATCTTCTCTGATGATGCTGATGACGAGACCGGCCGGCCCCACATTCTTCTGCACACCGCCATAGATCACACCGTACCTGCTCACATCAACAGGCTCCGACAGGAAGCAGGAGGAGACATCCGATACCAGAATATGCCCCTTGGTGTTGGGCAGTGACTTGAATTTTGTTCCGTAGATCGTGTTGTTCTCACAGATGTAGACGTAGTCCGCATCCTCCGGAATATCCAGATCCGAGCAGTCCGGGATATAGGAAAAAGTCTCATCCTCACTGGAAGCCAGCTTGACCGTCTCCAGGTATTTCCCGGCTTCCTGATACGCCTTCTTGGCCCACTGTCCAGTGATGATGTAGCCTGCTTTTCCATTTTTCTTCAGGTTCATGGGCACAGCAGCAAACTGCTGGCTGGCTCCACCCTGCAGAAACAATACCTTATAGTTGTCCGGGATCCCCATCAGATCACGGATATCCTGTTCCGCTGTCTCGATCACCTTATCGAAGGTCTTGGTGCGATGGCTCATCTCATTGATGGACATCCCGCAACCCTGGTAGTCCAGCATCTCTGCCGCCGCCTTCTGTAAAACCTCCTCCGGCAGCACTGCCGGGCCTGCCGAGAAATTATACACTCTGCTCATGATTCCTGTCTCCTCTCTCCATTTGCGCGATGAATCGCGCATCACAAATGCTAATCCCATTTTAGAGACCGCAAGAAAAATGTCAAGAGTAACATATCATATTCTCTGTTATTTAATTTTTTATTTTTGGAAAATCAGTAATACATAACGACTGGTACGCCAACTTCAACCGTCTTGTATAATTTCTCCATCTCGTCTTTCGGTGAGTTGACACAGCCATGAGAACCGTTTTTGATATAGATGTCGCCGCCAAAGCTGCTGCGCCAGGTGGCATCATGGATACCGATTCCACGATTGACGCCGAGCCAGTAATTGACAAAGGTTGCATAATCATAACCACGCAGAATCGTGCTGCGCCGTTTGTTGTAAATCCGATAATATCCTGTGGGCGTCTTTCGTGCGCGAGTCATCAGTCCTGTCACCACAGGAAACTGCTGCATAATCTGATCGTCTTTGTAATAGGTGAGCTGCTGTGCGCCCATATCAATCTCGATATATTCGCTGCCGATCGACTCTCCGGTGATGACGACAGTCCCTGCGGTGTAGGCGGGCTCATGCTGTTCCTTGCGTCCCTCTGCAAAAGCCGACACCAGGTAATCCAGCTCTTTATCCTCATCGATGATGATCCCGCTCTCGTCCCCGGCAATAACGATCTGCATCTTCTTTCGTTCTTCCGGATCCTTGGTGGCACGATAAGCCCGCATCTGGGCCGCCGTACCGTTCTCTTCCACCAGATCCGAAACGAAGTCCCGCATCTTCTGAATGCTGACGATGGGATGTCCCTCCGTATCCGTCACGAAGCCGCCAATCACCTGTGTTTCCTCCGGAAAATCAGTTTTCTCCCCATTCACAAGGAATGCGCCCTCCTGCACGGCCGGATCCGTTTCCTCCACGGCCTGCAGCTTCTCCTGATTCTGTTCCGTTACCAGCCAGGAGGCAACGGTCTCCGCATCCACCGGCAGTGCCTCCTCGCCCACATGGTAGGTGATTCCGCAGTCCTGCAGTTCCTCTATCTCCTCCGCTACCTCGATGAGGGCAGACTGCGTCGGGGTCGGTTCCACCGGCTCATAGCACTGCGGCGTATCCGCTACATCCAGTACGTCCTGTTTCTGTTTGATGGCAGCATTGGCATAGTCGATCATGCTGTCCGGATCCGGTCTGTCCGAAAGCTCATTGACCAGCCGGTAACCACCTTCCTCCGCAGTTTCAATCCGGACACTGTTCTCATCCATCTCCATGTCCGGTGCCGTCCAGTCCCTGATCAGAGCCGCCAGCTCATCCTCATTATAGATCACCTCCGGCAGCATGATGGTGCTGTCCTTTGTAAACAGATTGATGCCCCAGGCAAAAGGCACCTGACGATCCATATAGAACTGCAGCGAGCGGGTATAATCCAGCCGCAGATGAATGTCCAGCGGATCGATATGCAGAGTCTTGCCATCCCGCCCTGTAACCGTCAGTCCATCATAGTTTTCGTTTCGCAGGAGTTCCTCATTGACCTGTGAAACGGACTTACCGGTGCAGTAGATCCCATTGATCCAGGTCCCGTAGGAGAACCCTTCCGCGTAATAAAAGCTCAAAATGACATACTCTGCCACCAGAGCGATGACAGAGATAATCAGCGTGATCTGAAGGGCGATCTTCGTCTTGTTCTTCATGCTACTTAATGCTGCTTCTCCAGATCTGATGCGTCAAATGCTTCACTGATGGGCTTACCGGCAGGAACCATCGGGAAAACCTTGTCATCCTGATCGATCACACAATCGATGACAATGGGTCCCTTCGCTGCCAGCGCCCGCTCCAGCGCAGGTGTGACTTCTTCCCGTTTCGTGATCCGGATGGCCTCACAACCCAGTCCTTCTGCAACCTTGCAGTAATCCACCCCGTCATCCAGCACTGTTGAGGAATAGCGCTGTCCATAGAAGAGTGTCTGCCATTGCCGCACCATGCCGAGCACCCGGTTGTCAATGATAATCTCAATGACGGGGATCCGGTACCGGCTGGCCGTCGCCAGCTCATTCATGTTCATACGGAAGCACCCGTCTCCGGCGATATTGACCACCGTCCTGTCCGGACAACCGACCTTGGCTCCGATCGCAGCACCCAGGCCGTATCCCATAGTGCCCAGACCGCCCGAGGTCAGGAAGGTTCTGGGCTGACGGTACCGGTAAAACTGGGAAGCCCACATCTGATGCTGTCCCACATCCGTTGAAATGATGGCTGAACCGCCCGTCAGCCGGTCCAGCTCCTCCATCAGATACGGACAGGTCAGTACCGTCTGATCATAGGTCAGCGGATAGGCCTCCTCAAACCCGCGGATCCTGGACAGCCAGGCATCATGTCTCTGCTCATGGAGCTTCGGCAAAAGACGCCCCAGCACCTCCTTCAGATCCCCGACAAGCGCCAGATCCACACGGATATTCTTGTTGATCTCCGCCGCGTCCACATCAATCTGCAGGATCTTCGCCTGTTTGGCAAAAACCTGTGGATTCCCGATGACACGGTCAGAGAAGCGCGCCCCCAGTGTAATCAGCAAATCGCAGGCGCTGACACCGAAATTTGAGGTCTTGGTGCCATGCATACCGATCATGCCTGTATACAACGGATCCGTCCCGTCGAAGGCGCCCTTGCCCATCAGTGTATCACAGACCGGCGCCTGGATCCTGTGCGCCAGATCACGTACCTCCTGCGCGGCACCGGAGATTACGGCACCGCCGCCCACATAGAGATAAGGCCGCTCCGCCTCCTCAATCATGCGTACCGCTTCCTCCAGGGTCTCCTCTGTCGCGGCCCCTCTCCTGGAAGCCACCGAAGATCCGATGGATGCTGCCGTACCATCCGCGCCAGAGGGTGTAAACTCCATCTGCTGTGCAGTCACATCCTTGGTGATATCCACGAGCACAGGTCCCGGACGGCCGCTCTTAGCAATGTCAAATGCCCGGCGAATCGTCACCGCCAGGTCCTCCACGTGCTTGACAATGAAGCCGTGTTTTGTGATCGGCATCGTGATGCCGGCGATATCCACCTCCTGGAAGGTATCCTTGCCAAGCAACGGCAGATTGACATTGCAGGTGATCGCCACCATGGGTACACTGTCCATATACGCCGTGGCAATCCCGGTAACGAGATTCGTAGAGCCCGGTCCGCTGGTCGCAAAGCATACGCCAACTTTCCCTGTGGCTCTGGCATACCCGTCCGCCGCATGCGCCGCTCCCTGCTCATGGCTGGTCAGTACATGCCGGAAGACATCCTGCTGCTTATACAATTCATCGTAGATATTCAGAATCGTCCCGCCGGGATAACCAAAAATCGTATCCACGCCCTGTTCCTTCAGACATTCCAGGACGATCTGTGCGCCAGTCAGCTGCATTTCCTTATTTTTCTCCCTTCGGAATCTCCAGAATCGCCCCCCTGTTTCCGCTGGTCACCATCGAAGCATAGCGTGCAAGATAGCCGGTTGTCACCTTGGGTTCCCTGGGCTGCCATGCGGCACGCCGTTTTGCCAGCTCCTCATCGCTGACCTTCAGATCCAGCGTCATATTCGGAATATCAATGGCGATGATGTCGCCCTCCTCGACCAGGGCAATTGGTCCGCCCAATGCCGCCTCCGGGGATACATGGCCGATGGAGGCGCCGCGGCTTGCGCCAGAGAAACGTCCGTCTGTGATCAGCGCGACCGTGCTGCCCAAACCCATTCCTGCGATGGCAGAGGTGGGGTTCAGCATCTCCCGCATCCCGGGGCCACCCTGGGGGCCTTCATAGCGGATCACCACCACATCACCTTCTACGATCTTGCCACCCTTGATCGCGGCGATCGCATCCTCCTCACAGTCAAAGACCCTCGCCGGTCCCTCATGTACCATCATCTCCGGTACCACAGCGGAACGCTTGACCACAGAGCCGTCCGGTGCAAGATTACCCTTCAGAACGGCCAGTCCGCCGGTCTTGCTGTAGGGATTGTCCACAGGCCGGATGACCTCGGGATTCCTGTTTAGCGCGTTCCGGATGTTCTCTCCGATCGTCCTGCCTGTCACCGTCATGCAGTCCAGATGCAGCAGGCCAATATCCGCCAGTTCCTTCATCACCGCATACACGCCGCCGGCTTCATTCAGATCTTCCATATAGGTGGGACCTGCCGGTGCCAGATGGCAGAGGTTCGGTGTCTTCTCACTGATGGGATTGGCGAAGCTAATATCGAAATCAAACCCCACCTCATGGGCGATGGCCGGCAGATGCAGCATGGAATTGGTGGAACAGCCCAGTGCCATATCGACGGTGAGGGCATTCAGAATCGCGTCCTTCGTCATGATATCGCGGGGTCTGATGTTTTTTTCGATCATGTTCATCACGGCCATGCCGGCATGCTTGGCCAGCTTCAGGCGCTCGGAATACACCGCGGGGATCGTCCCGTTACCGGACAGGCCCATACCCAGGGCCTCTGTCAGACAATTCATGGAATTGGCCGTATACATACCGGAGCAGGAGCCGCAGGTCGGACAGACCTTGTTCTCGAACTCCGTCACATCCTCCTCCGTCATCGTCCCCGCCGCATAGGAACCCACGGCCTCAAACATGGAGGACAGGCTTCTCTTCTGTCCCTTGACATGTCCAGCCAGCATAGGGCCGCCGGAGACGAATACCGTCGGGATATTCACACGGGCCGCTGCCATCAGGAGACCGGGTACGTTTTTGTCACAGTTGGGCACCATGACGAGACCGTCGAACTGATGCGCAATGGCCATACATTCGGTGCTGTCGGCAATCAGATCCCGGGTCACCAGGCTGTATTTCATCCCAATATGTCCCATGGCGATTCCATCGCAGACCGCGATTGCCGGGAATACCACCGGCATTCCGCCCGCTTCCGCAACGCCGAGCTTCACCGCCTCCACGATCTTATCGATGTTCATATGCCCCGGAACAATCTCATTATAGGAGCTGACAATGCCGATCATCGGCTTTTTGATCTCCTCAGGGGTGAAGCCCAGCGCATTTAAGAGACTCCGCGCCGGTGCCTGCTGCATACCCGATTTCATATTTTCACTTATCATCGTTCTCATCCTCCTTACGATTCACGACCAACGATCCGCGCCGCAATCGCGTCACCCATCTCAGCCGTTCCAACGCGACGCAGCCCCTCCGCACCTGATGCAGGCAGGATATCTCCTGTCCGGATCCCGTCTGCCAGCACCTGCTTCACCGCCTGCTCCACAGCCTCCGCCTCCTGATCCAGATCGAAGCTGTAACGCAGCATCATCGCCGCAGACAGAATCGTCGCAATGGGATTGGCGATCCCCTGTCCCGCGATGTCCGGCGCAGATCCGCCGCTGGGTTCATACAGACCAAACTTTGTCTCATTCAGGGATGCACTGGAGAGCATTCCCAGAGAGCCGGCAATCATACTGGCCTCATCGGAGAGGATATCCCCGAACATATTCTCCGTCAGTACCACATCAAACTGCGCCGGATCCCTCACCAGCTCCATTGCACAGCTGTCCACCAGCTGGTGCTTCAGGGTCACATCCGGATATTCCTCCGCCACCTGGGTCACCACCTTGCGCCAGAGTCTGGAGGAATCCAGCACATTGGCCTTGTCCACACTTGTGACCAGTTTCCGCCTCTTCCTTGCAATATCAAAAGCCCGGATCGCCACACGCCGGATCTCCGATTCACTGTAGACCAGTGTATCTGTGGCGACCTGCTGCCCGTCACGTTCCTCGGTGCTCCGTGGCCCAAAATACAGCCCTCCCGTCAACTCCCGGACAATGACCATATCGAAACCGCCCGCAACAATATCCGGACGTAACGGACAAGCCGATGCCAGCTCCGGATAGAGGTATGCGGGACGCAGGTTTGCAAACAGTCCCAATGCCTTGCGAATTCCCAACAGGCCCGCCTCCGGACGCTTCTCCGGCGGTAGCTTGTACCAGGGACTCGTGGTGGTATTGCCCCCAATGGAGCCCATCAGAACCGCGTCCGCAGCTTTTGCCGCATCAATTGTCTCCTGCGGCAGCGGTTCACCAACCGCATCGATGGCACAACCACCCATCAGCACATCCGTAAAGACCGGCTCATGGTCATAGACCTCACCGACCCTCTGCAGCACCTTCTTTGCCTCTGTTACAACCTCCGGCCCGATCCCATCCCCGGGGATGCTGGTGATATTCAAGCGCATAGTGACTCTTCCTTTCTTATATTACCATTACTTATTCTTTTTTTCCTTCTCAGCCTTCTTCGTCTCCGCCGCCTCGGCCTTACGCACGGCATCCTCCGGCTTCTCCACCTCGACGATGGCTTCCTTGACCATCGGGATCCTGCAGTTGCGGTTATTGCCGAACTCCACGATCAC
>JAFSYF010000044.1 GCA_017443695.1 Butyrivibrio sp. | reverse complement strand
TGTTTATTCTACCACAGGTTTCAGCACGTCTCAATGATATCTGCAAAACGCAAAAGATTAACCAACACGAATGACTGCTTTGATGAGATCGGTCTTGTTGTTCAGCGCCTCCCTGTAAGCCTCCTCGATCTGATCGAAGCTGAATTCGTGGGTGATCAGTCCCTTGACATCAATCGCACCGCTTGCCACAGCCGAAACAGCCTTGGGGAAGATGTTCCGGTAGCGGAAGACGGAACGGATGGTCGCCTCCTTATCCATGATCTGTGCAAAGTTGTACGTAATCTCCTCCACCGGCGCGATGCCCACCAGTACGATTGTGCCGCCCCGGCGAACGACAAATGGCGTCTGCGCGATGGTCACCGGTGATCCCGCTGTCTCAAAGACGACGTCCGCACCACGGCCGTTCGTCATGGAAGCAATCTGCTTCAGCGCATCGGTCTCCCTGCTGTTGATCACCTCCGTTGCGCCCAGCTCCTGTGCCTTCTTCAGCTTCTCCGGAACGATATCTGCCACAATGATCCTGCCGGCACCATGCGCCTTGCAGGACAGGAGGGTGGTCAGTCCGATGGTGCCAGCGCCCAGGATCACCACACTGTCCCCGACGCCCACATTACCCTGATTGGCTGCATGGAAGCCCACCGACAGCGGTTCAATCAGTGCGCCCTCCTTCGTCGATACATTGTCGGGCAGCTTGAAGCACATATTCTCCGGGAAGGCGATGTACTCCTCATTACAGCCCTGGACAGGCGGTGTCGCCAGAAAGACCACTTCCGGACACAGATTGTATTTTCCGGCTTTGCAGAATTCACACTGGCCGCAGGTGATCCCCGGCTCGAGGCACACTCTGTCTCCGGTCTGCAGTGTCGTCACACCCTCTCCCAGTTCCACTACAGTGCCGGCGCACTCATGTCCGAGCATGAAATCCTGCGACAGATCCACCTCATAGGAGCCACATTTGCCGCTGTGGAAATAGTGAACATCCGAACCACAGATACCGATATACTCCAGCTGGACGATCACCTGCCCCGGCCCCGGCGTGGGCCGCTCAATTTCCTTGATGATCATATGATCGGTTCCATGCATGAATGCGCCTCTCTGTGTCATTTTCACTGCCATGGCTTCACCACCTTTCTTCTGATAATGATCCTGCTTCGCTTTTGTTAAGAGAGCCGGGCCAAACAGCCCGGCTCCCATGTGGTTCCTTTGTTTCCAGTAGATCTGCTTACGGAAGCATATCGGTTGCGCCGTAGGTTGCCTCCCAGGCACTCGTACGCTCATCGATGATCGCCTGACCACCGGAGGACAGATAATCATTGATACCGCTGTCCCAAACGCTGTCGAACTGATCCGGACTGCAGCTGACCGCTGTGTCATAGATCTGATCTCTCTTGGAGGACAGCACATCACCGACACCGGCCTCAGCCTCGATGTTACCGGTCTGTACGTTGACACCGATACGGGTATCGGTCTTGGCGATCTTATCCGCCTGCTGTACCAGAGCAGGATCAATGCCGGCATAGGTGTAGGCCAGACTCTTGGCTGTCAGATCATCTGTGACCAGGTGCAGACCATTGCAGGTGATGGTGTAGTCGATGTTCATACCGGAGTTCTGGATCGCGTCACCGGTTGCAGCGATGATGGAGATAGCGCCATCCGCCTGCGTCTCATGGGTCACGCCTTCCTCACCGATCTGCAGATACTGGATGGTCTCCGGCTCGGAGATGAAATCCAGATACAGCAGGGATGCCAGAGGCTCGTCGTTGGTGGACGGGAAGAACACCTTACGGTCGACAGGACCGGCCAGGAACTTGTTGTGTCCGCCATTCTTGTCCTCGAAGGGATCGATGCAGACAAACTCGGCATCCGGTCCCACCAGACGCTTCAGGTTCGCATCGATGGAGTCCTCACCATTGCGGAAAGGATAATCCCAGTTGTGGGAGAACGCGCCTACATAACCAGCCTTCATCATGTCATCCTCTGTGGTGTCGCCGCTGCTCTAGATGGCGAAATCATTCCACATCAGGCCCTCGTTGTACCACTGATTCAGCAGACGAACCGCTTCCTTGGTGCCATTCTGTGTCAGCTTTCTGTCATCGAAGCCGTTGACATAGAACTCCTTGTCGCTGATCTTGGGATCGATGAAGGACTCGATCAGCGTTGCTGCACGCCAGCCGACATCGTAGCTCACAGAATAAGGAACGATCTTGGAGGCATCGCTGCCCAGCAGGGTCTCCGCATTCTCCTTGAATGCAACGAGCACGTTGTGGAACTCTTCCTTGGTGGTAGGCTCTGCAAGTCCCAGCTTATCCAGCCAGTCCTTACGGATGAAGGTATTCACACGGTTCATGTTGGCGAGTCTCGCCTCGACTGCCCAGATCTGACCGGTAACAGGATCCTTATCCCAGTACAGGTTGGTCTCGCCCAGCCAGTTCCACAGGTTCGGCAGATCCGCCTTGTAGGTATCCAGATACTGTGACAGGTCGATGACACCACCCATATCCGCGTAGGTCTGAACCGTCGGATAGGAATAGGTCACGCAGACATCCGGTGCTGTACCGGCAGCCAGCAGGTTATTGATCTCATCAACCTCTGTCCAGCGCGGAACCTTCTGGTAGTTGACCTTGACATTGTGCTTCTCCAGCATCTGCTCCTGGATCCAGCGGGTGTAGTCGTTGTTCTCCGGATCAGAGCCGCCATCGTTGCCGCGGTCATAGATCTCAACTGTGATCTCTCTGGTCTCAGCAAACTTTCCGTCAGTCAGCTCTCCCGTAGACTCCGCCGGTGCTTCCTCAACTGTCTCCGTGGAAGTAGTCTCTGTGGACGCAGCAGCCGTGCTGGATGCTGTCTCCGTCGCCGCAGGAGCGGTGGATGAGGCTGTGCTGCTGCCGGAATCAGATGCGCCACCGGAGCCGCATGCGGCCAGAGACACAACCATCGTCCCGGCCATCATCATGGATAGGATTTTCTTTTTCATTCTTCTCCTCCTTTTTGTTACATGTCACCGCGCCGGACCATCCGGCATCGGTCAACCTGTTACTATCGCTAAAGCGGTTCCCCGCCTCAGGACCAATGGAATAGGGACAAACCCGTTGTTACTCACTCCTTCACTGCGCCGACCATGACACCATGGATAAAGTATTTCTGCAGGAAAGGATAGATGCACAGAATCGGGATCGTCGAGAACATGACGATGGCCGCCTTCAGGGACTCTGACAGACCCGGTGTCGAGAAGCCCTCCTGTGTCGCCACCTCCACGCTGTTGATATTGTTCAGGATGTTATACAATAACAGCTGTAACGGATAATACTCACTCTTCTTGACATACATCAACGCATCGGAATAGCCGTTCCACCGCCCTACCGCGTAGAACAGTGCCAGCGTCGCCATGACGGGCTTGGACAGCGGTACGTAGATCGACCAGAGGATGCGGAAGAAGGTTGCGCCATCGATCTCCGCCGACTCCCGCAGCGAATCCGGAATTCCATAGAAGAAGCTGCGCATGATGATCATGTTATAGACACTCAGACAGTAAGGCAGCACCAGTACGATGGGGTGATCCAGCATCCCCAGCTTCTGAATCAGCAGGTAGTTCGGGATCGTGCCCGCATTGAAGAACATCGTGATCGTAATCATGACATTGACGAAGTTACGTCCCTTGAGCTGAGGGAAGATCAGCGGGTACGCGCAGATCGTTGTCATGAACAGCGAGACCAGGGTGCTTACAATGGTCAGCGCCACGGTGTAGAAGAAGGCGCGGATATATTTCGGATCAGACAGCACCGTTTTATAGGCTTCAAAATTCAGTCCCTTGGGCAGCAGATACACCTCATGCCGCACCAGATAGTCGGTTCCCGAAAGGGAACGGGCCAGCAGATTGATCATCGGGATCACACAGATCAGGGAGATCAACACGCACAGGATCACGAAGATCCAGTCACCGATCTTGGCAGTCGTTGATTTGACTTTCATCACCGTCCTCCTTTCTCACCAGAGACCACGCTCGCCGAGCTTACGGGAGAGCGTATTGGCCGTCAACAGGAAAATCACACCGACCACCGACTGGAACAGGCCAACCGCAGTCGTCAGGGAGAACTGCAGGCCTTTGATACCATAACGGTACACGTAGGTGGAAAGCACCTCTGCCCAGCTCATGACCAGATTGTTCTGCAGGGCGAAGGGTCTGTCGAAACCGGAACCCACAATGTTGCCGATGGCCATGATCAGCAGAATCACGATGGTGGGCTTGATGCCCGGCAGGGTAATATGCCACATCTTCTGGAACCGCCCCGCGCCGTCGACACTCGCCGCCTCATAGAGCTCGGAATTGATGCCCGCGATGGCCGCCAGGTACACGATAGAGTTCCAGCCGAAGCTCTGCCAGACACCCAGGAAGATATAGGTCCAAACCCAGTGTGTCGTGTCATTCAGGAATGGAACGGTCTCTCCGCCCAGCGCGGTGATCAGCATATTGATCAGACCGGTGGAAGGGGCAAACAGCTGCAGTGCAAGACCATAGATGATAACCCAGGACAGGAAGTGCGGCATATACGTAATGGTCTGTACGACCTTCTTGAATTTGGTAAAGACGATCTCATTCAGGATCAGTGCGAAGATAATCGGGATCGGGAAGCCTACCACCAGATCCAGCAGATTCAGACACACCGTGTTGCGAAGGGCTCTCCTGAAGTCCGGATTGGAGAAAGCCTGGATGAAATACTGCATTCCGTGATTCTTGGCCCAGGGCATCTCCCAGACACTCTGGATAATACTGTACTTCTTAAAGGCGATCTGCACATAGATCATCGGGATATACTTGAAAACGATCAGATACAATACCGGCAGAAATAACAGTACATACAACTGCCAGTATTTGCTCAGATAGACTTCAAATCTGGACGGTCCGTGCTTTTTGTTGGCACCGCTCATGGCTGAATCTCCTTTCTGTAGTAAAGTAACTTCATTCAACAATTATATTATGATGATTTCATCTTTGAATGTCAATTATTGCACAATCATCCGGCAAGTTCTGCGGGTTCTTTGGCAATTTTTGCATACTTACTCCCGGTTTTTCAGGTATTGACGCGGTGACATACCGTAAACCTGGCGGAAATTGCGAAGGAAGACCGTATAATCGGCAAAACCCACCTGGCCGTAGACATTCATCACGCTCTCTCCCTCTTTCAGCAGCTCACAGGCCTTCGCCAGACGTTTTCTCGTCAGATACCCATGCGCGGTTACACCGGTCAGCGCCCGGAAACGGCGGATGAAATAGTATTTAGACAGATGCACCGCCTCCGACAGCTCATCCACAGAGATGCTCTCCACCAGATGACTGTCAATATACCGGTCCACCTGCTCCACCAGTGAATTGGCCGCCACGGTGGAGTCCGCAAAAATGTAGTCATATCGCGTGCACAGCACGTTCAAGTAGGCAAAGAACAGCAGCAGATACCCCCTGTCCATGCTCCTGCGCATACCGGCCACCATATCCTGCATCAGTTCTGACATGGCGAGCTTCATTAGAAATCCGCTCAGGAGATCCTGATAATTCAGGGGAAAGTGATAAACCATGGCACTTCCGTCCTGAAAACAGGCTGCCAGATTCCCTTCCGGCTCCGAAAGAGACTGCAGCAGTGCATCCTCTATCCACAGGATAATGCGCCTGGAGTTCTCATGCCGGTTGGCCTCCGGGTGGTACCGATGCAGCGTATTCCGCCCGATCAGCAGGAAATCTCCCTCTCTGAGCTCATGCACCACCTCTCCCACCTGGGAGGCAAACTGACCCTCTGCGATGTAGATCAACTCATAGAAATCATGGGCGTGCCAGGCTGTCGCACCGATGGGCGGTCCAATCTTCTCATAGACCTCATACCCATCTCCCTGGATCGTCTGCCTCTCCTCTGCGGCATCCAGCAGACGCAGTCCCGACTGATTCATTTATTTCTTTCCGTGATCCGGCACATCCTTGAGCAGCCGCTCCAGCGTCTGCCGGACAGCGCCCACACCTGCGCTCAGCTCCGCGAAATAGGCCTTCACCTGATCCGCAAGGCCGACCTCAATCAGATCGACACCGAAGATCTGGCTGTTCCGCAGCAGCTCATCCAGCTGTGACAGATCCTTCTCCTCCTGTTCCAGCGAATAGCCCTGCACGTAGCGCTGGGAGGAAGCCAGCAGCGGATCCGGGCTGGGTTCATAGGCCTGTCCCGCATCATCCACTGCCATCAGATAACGCAGCCATCCGGCCAGTACCAGCGGAATGAAATGCAGATCCTCCACTGTGAGCGTATCGGATGCCGCGTAAGCCTTAATCGTCTCACCGAAACGGATGGGCAGCTTCTGAGAGGTGTCACAGGCGATACGCTGCGGTGTATCGGGCATAAAGGGGTTGGGTACGCGGATCTCTACCACCTCATCAATGAACTTCGCAGGATCGATGATACCCGGATCCGTAACCACCGGCAGACCCTCCGTGTAACCAACCTGCTCCACCAGCTTGCGCAGCAGCGGATCCTTCATCTCTTCACAGATCAGCTGATAACCCAGCAGGCAGCCAAACACCGCCAGTGAGGTATGCAGCGGATTGAGGCAGGTGCAGACCTTCATGCGCTCCACCTGATCCACGATCTCCCGCTTCGTGAAAATGACGCCCACCTCATCCAGCGGCGGATGTCCCGCAGGAAACGCATCCTCGATGACCAGGTACTGGCACTCCTCTGCATTGACGAAGGGCGCGATCCAAGTCTGTTTGGATGTCACCACAGTCTCCAGTCCATTGATGTGATCCTCCTGCAGCATGGCAGACACCTTGGCATCCGGTCTGGGGGTGATCTTATCGATCATGCTCCAGGGGAAGGAGACCTTCGATGCGTCACGCAGATATGTCAGGAACCCGGCCTCTGCCAGTGACCGCGCACACCACGCCTCGGCAAAAGCCTCTGCCGCCGCCTTCAGCTTATCCCCGTTATGGGAGCAGTTGTCCGTGCTCACCATGGCGATGGGCAGCTGTCCGGCCAGATAGCGCTCATACAGCAGTGCAAACACCTTACCCAGATAGCTCTGTGTGCCCGCAGGGCCTGCGGCATAATCCGCTTCGATCCAGGACAGCGGTTTGCCCTCCGCATCCGCCACAGCATACCCCTTCTCCGTGATGGTGAAGCTCGCCATCTGGAGCGATGGCTTCCTGAAGATTTCCTTCAGCCGCTCAAAATCCGTCTCCTGCGCCCGGTCAAGGATTCTCGACTCCACAATGCTGCCGATGATCGTCTTTTCCACGGTGGCATCGGATTTCAACGTCGCCAGAATGCTCAGATTATCGTGCGGTCTGTAGCTCTTCTCAATGATCTCATAGTCATAGCCCTCTACCGCAATGAGGCCGGTATCCATCCGACCGCGGTTTAAGAGCTCCTGGCACAGGTTCGCCTGAAAGGCACGGAAGATATTGCCGGCACCGAAATGCACCCACACCGGGCGCTCTTCTGTCGCGGCCCTGACGGCTTCGTAGTCAAATGCGGGCAGTTTGTACCCCGCCGCAAGAAAGGCGGCTTTGTCCTGTTCCAGGCTTTTTCTTGTCAGTTCCATATCAGTCTCTCCTTTTCACTCGGCAATACTGGAAGAACTAATGAATTCCACGTTCATGCGATTTTACGATGGCTTCCCACAGACCGTTCAGATAGGTTGCCCCAAGCGCCCGGTCGTAGAGCCCGTAGCCCGGCATCGCCACCTCGTCCCAGATCATGCGGCCATGGTCCGGGCGGATCGGTCCGTCAAAGCCGATGTCGTACAACGCCAGCATGAGTTCATACATATCGAAGCTCCCGTCGCTGGACAGATGGGCAGCTTCCTCGAAATCCTGCTGTGAGTGGAATTTCAGATTCCGGACATGGGCAAAATGAATCCGCCCCTTCAGAGACCGGATCATATCCGGCAGGTCATTCTCCAGATTCGTCCCATAGGAACCGGAGCAGAAGGTCACGCCATTGTGCGGATCGTCCACCATCTTCATCATCCGGAGGATGTTCTCCTTGTTGATGATGATCCGCGGCAGCCCGAACACACTCCAGGCGGGATCATCCGGATGGATCGCCATACGGATGTCATACTTGTTGCAGACCGGCATGATCCGCTCCAGGAAATACTTCAGATTGGCGAACAGCTTCTCATCGTCCACATCACTGTAGGCCTCGAACAGCTCCTTCACATGCGCCATCCGCTCCGGCTCCCACCCGGGCATCACGGTGCCGTTCATCTCTCCGGAGATCGTCTCAAACATCTTCTCCGGAACGATGGCATCAATGGCGGACTGCTTATAAGCCAGTACCGTGGAGCCATCCGGACGTACCCTTGCCAGCTCCGAACGTGTCCAGTCGAAAACCGGCATGAAATTGTAGCAGACCATATGCACATCCGCCTGTCCCAGCCGTTCCAGGGTTGTGATATAGTTCTCGATATACTGCTCTCTGTCGGGTGTGCCGATCTTGATGGCGTCATGGACATTGACGCTCTCAATTCCGGCAAGAGAAAGTCCCGCGTCCTCTATCTCCTTCTTCAACGCCAGAATATCCGCCGTCTCCCATACCTCACCCGGCTGCGTCCCATAGAGTGTGGAGATCACACCGGTCACGCCGGGGATCTGCCGGATCTGCTTCAGGGTGACGGTATCATACCCTGTTCCGTACCATCTGAGTGTCATCTGCATAATCATGCCCTCCTTGCTGTCTCTATCATAGCTGAAAAAATGTTGCAAATTAAGGGGTTTAATTGTTGAATACTATGCATTTATTGCCATTAGAGTGCGGCTGATGGGACTTGAACCCACACGTCTTGCGACACTGGAACCTAAATCCAGCACGTCTGCCATTCCGTCACAGCCGCATAATGAAATTGTTCAGAACCAGTTCTGAATCGTTACATCATGATGATCCTTTTTCAGGGTGCGCCTTCATCTCCTGCTTCCGTGTGTACATCGCCTTATCCGCCCGCTGGAAGACATTTCCCACGCTGCCGTCAATACTCTCATCATAGAGAGCCACACCATAGGCTGCGGAAATCCGTTCCCAGGGATCCAGCGTTTCATCATTGCCGCATTTTGCGAGTTCCGCTTCCAGCCGTGCCACCAGTTCATCCACCTGGTGGTAGTCCTGCCTGAGGAGTACCGCGACAAATTCATCCCCGCCGACCCGGAACACAGGGGAATGCTCAAAGACGGAACAGACCATTTTACACAGCTTCTTGACCGCAGAATTGCCACGTTCATGGCCGTAGTTGTCATTCAGGTGTTTCAGGTCATTCAGATCCAGCATCACGAAGCCGAATTCCTTCTCTCCGTTTTGCAACTCCCAGCGCAGCCGCTGGATCTCCTTATCAAAAGCGTTCTTGTTGCGGATGCCTGTCAGCGGATCCTTATTCGCCAGCTCTGTCATCTCCTCCGCATGCTGTCTCGTATCGTCCAGCTCCCTGGTGGCCCGCATCAGATTCTCCATATAGCTCGTCAGTTCATTGATCATCTTGGCAAACTGCCGGCCCAGGGACGATAACTCGTCTCTTCCCGTGTAATCCTCCAGAATTCTGTCTGCGATATCCGCATCCTTATAATTGGCATAGATACGGACATTTTCTTCCAGCCGTCTGGTTGGTTCAATGAAGAGCCGGAAGATTAACATCATCATCATGATCACGCCGATCACAACAACCAGGCCAACGAGACCGATCTGCTGCAACGTATTCCTCAGAACCGCCTGATTCACCGTCTTCACATCGATCTCCGATACGACGAGGCCCACCTTCTGACCATTGACGATCAGCGGCGTATAGTAGCCATAGGTGTGGCCCCACTCGTTATCCCATTCCATATAGCCGTCCTGCTTCTCTCCGGTGTCCCAGGTGCGCCACACGATGCCGTACTTCTCCCTGGGATTGAAATAGGTATCCCCCAGATACAGCCATCTGCCATCGCGCATGGTCCGTTCCCCATCGATCATGTAGACCACATTGTCACGGGGCTCGGTCTTGAAGTCAACCACATAGCCCTCTTTGGCGCATGTCTCCTCGTCCGGTACCATCACAAGGAAATAGGTGTAGGGAAGGTGAAAAGATTCCCGTGCCGCCTCAAAGGTGGTCAGCCAGAATTCATGCATGTAAACAAACCACGCCTTCTGCACCTCGGGAGCGAGCTCCTCCACCATGATGTCCTCTCCTACCGCCATTCCCGGATAGTTCTGAACCATCAGCATCTCGAATTCATCCCGGGCATCCTCATAGTCCGTGAAGAAATAAGGAACATCCACCTCCTTGTAATGCTTCATGTAATAGTCCTTATAGGCCAGGACATCATCACCGGCATTGTTCATCAGATGCGCCAGGTACTGACCCACACTCCGGACATTCTGCTCGCACTGCTCTTTGTAAATCTTCATCTGGGAAAAATAAGTGGCAACCCCGCCGATCATCAGGCTCAAAACCGTGAACAGCAGCAGTACCGCACTGAATCTGAACAGAAGACTGTCCGATGCTTTTTTTTCCATAAGAGAGCCAATCCTCCTGACTGAAAGAAGCTATGTCTTAACATTATACAACAAAATAAGAAAAAGAAACACCGTCTCTACAGCGCAATCTCTCTTCCCAGAGCGAAAGACCAGAGGAGGCGCTCCCGCACCGGTTTGCCGGTGATCGCCCGGAGCGCGCGCTCGTAATAATCCAGCTGCAACCGGTAGCGGTCCGCCAGCACCTGTGCCTGCCGCACATGATCTGTCTTATAATCCAGGATAACAACCTCCCCCGCCTCGATGAACCAGGCATCAATGATACCCTGGATCAGTACCGTCTCCTCTGCTGGAAGCGCAGGATCCCGTTCGCTGGCCGGCACCCCCATCATAAACGGACGTTCCCTGTAGAGTCTCCCTTCCCTGTCCGCGCTGTAAAGACGGCGCCCCAGATCGCTGGACACAAAACGGCAGACATCCTCCGGAACCACCGCATCCGCATAGACTGCCGGCATTCTGCCGCGGCGAACCTGCTCCGCCATCCACCCGCGGAACCGTTCCGCGTCCCAGTCCTCCGCCATCTCCCAGATCTGTGTGTCCAGAAGCTCCATCACCTTATGATACGCGGACCCCCGCGTGTTTGCGGAGAGTCCGGATATCTCATGAATAAACCGCGGCGTACAGGCATCCAGTACAGAACCATCCCGGCCGGTATCCGCTTCCGGCATCTCAATCAGCTGTGCGGTCTGTTCTCCCTCCTGATGTAACAGCGCTTCCTTCAATTCCGTCACCGTGGTCTTGGCATAGAGGCCCTCCAGCGCTCCGTGCGGATACGATGCCTCAAAGCGGGCACGGAGCTCCTCCTGCAGAATCTTCACATGACCATCCGGATCTGCGGCCGCTTCCAGCTGATCCCGGCGATCCACCATCCGTTTCGTCTCCTCCGCTTCCGCCTCCTGCAGGGCTTCGGCAGACAGAACCTGCACACGGAAGAGGCTTCCGGTGCCGCAATCCAGCCCCTCCGCAGGGATTCCGGCCTCCAGTTGCGCCGTCGCCTCCGCGTCGATCTCCGAAGCCAGTGCCGACAGCAACAGGGTGACCGTATTCTGTGCGCCTCTGCGGATATAGCAGGGCAGGAGCCTGGTCTGCACCATCATCTCCCGCATCTGCAGCGCCGATCTCAGCTGCGCCTCGGGGTTTTTGACCACGCCGGTCATGATCAGCTGTTCCCTGGCGCGGGTCATGGCCACATACAGGATACGCAGCTCCTCTCCCATGGATTCCGTCCGCAGTCTGTCCGCAATCAGCCGGCCACGCAGCGACGGAAAATACAACCGCTTCTCCGGCCGGATGATGTTCACGCCGATCCCAAGATCCATATCCAGCTTCAGCGCATCCGCAGCATCCCGCATATTGAATTTCCTGGCGCATCCACTGACAAAGACCACCGGGAACTCCAGTCCCTTGCTCTTGTGGATGCTCATGATCCGGACGGCATCCCGCGCCGCCTCCCCGGTGGCCGGTTCTCCATAATCCACCTCAAACCGGCGCAGCTTGTCCATATAGCGCAGGAACCGGAAGAGGCCGCGGTAATTGGTCTCCTCAAAATGCTTCGCCCGCCGGATCAGCTCCTCCACATTGACCAGACGCTGTGCGCCGCCCGGCATGGCACTGACGAGCCGAAGGAAACCCGTTTCCTCACAGATCTCCTGCAGGAGCTCATGCACCTGCAGAAACCTCGCACGATCCCGCCAGCGTCCGAGCTTCTCCAGAAACGCTCTGGCCTGGTCCGCGCCGTCCTCATTGGTTCCGGCAAATGCCGTCAGCGCACCGTAGTAACCGCCGCATCTGCCCTCCAGGCCACAGATCCGGATCCTGGCCAGCAGATCATCCGAAAACCCGCACAGCTCTGAGCGGAGTACCGCCGCCAGCGGAATATCCTGCATCGGATTGTCCAGAATGGTTAATAACTGCAGCAGAATCACAACCTCTCTCGCAGAGAAATACCCGGTGCTGGTCTCCACTGCCACCGGAATCCCCTGCTCCTCCAGCGTCCTCCGGAACACCTCGTCCCAGCCCTTCATCGTACGCAGCAGGATGACTATATCCCCGTAGCGGATGGGGCGCTCACACGGCTGATCCTCCGCATCCTTATCCGGCACCCGCTGTTCCGCCATCAGCCTGCGGATACGCCAGGCAATCATGCGCGCCTCCTGCTCCTGCGCATCATCCGCCTGGAGCAGCAGTACCTCCGCCCGGTACCTGTCATCCGGTACTGCCTCTGTCCTGCCGCAGACCAACGCTGCGTCATCGTCATAATCGACGCCGCCCAGATCCGCGCCCATAATCCGGCGGAAAACATGATTCACGGCATCCGTTACCTCCGGCCTGGACCGGAAATTGCGGTGCAGGTCGATCCGCCGTCTAACCGCTCCGTCCTCCGGGGATGCCTTCCTGTACTGTTCCAGGAAGATATCGGGTCTGGCCTGCCGGAAGCGGTAGATACTCTGCTTCACATCACCCACCATGAACCGGCTGCAGACACGCGGATCCGTCCCGGCCACGGCGGACAGCAGCAGTTCCTGTACCATGTTACTGTCCTGGTACTCGTCAATCATCACCTCCCGGAAGCTTGCCCGGCAGGTCAGCGCCGCATCGCTGGGTCTTAATTCAACCTCCCCATCCTCTCCGGTCACCCGCTCCAGCAGGATCTGCAG
The DNA here is from genome assembly GCA_017443695.1 of Butyrivibrio sp. GTDB lineage: Bacteria > Bacillota > Clostridia > Lachnospirales > Lachnospiraceae > Butyrivibrio. Next base: position 1,445 of record JAFSYF010000044.1, on the reverse strand, counting down.
CGCATAGTGCTCCATATCGGAGAAATCGATGACCCCGCGGGTCCTCTTCTTCTGCGCGAACCGTTCCAGGAAGAGGCGGCTTAACCGGCACAGCTCCCGAACCGGCTCCTCTGCAGGCGCCGCCTGTGCCAGTAACTGCTCTAACGGCACCGGAAAGAAATCCTCTGTCAGGCTCTTCAGATTCTTCTTCACCACATCCCGGACTTCTTTGACAAGCCCCCGTTTGAAGGCATCGATGCTCTCATCCTTCTTCGATGAGAGTCTCCCGAAGGAAAACGCATGCATTCCCTCATACAGGCGCTCATACAGGCTCCCGGAGCAGTCCTTCGCCCCCTCCCCTGCCAGCGTCGCCAGACGCCGGAGCGCCGCCGCCTCCTGCGCAATCATCTCCGCATAGACATACGGCCCGTCCGGTTCCTCACAGATCCCAGACAGCGCTTCCATAACCCGTGCTGCATCGGCGATCTCCTGATACGCCCTTCCGTACATATACTGCGCCAGTGCGGAGTCCTCGAATTCCTCCGCCGTCTGCACCGCATAGTCCTCCCCATGCTGTGTCAGCCACTCCTCCGGCCAGGGCATGGACAATGCCGCGTCCGCCAGATGCAGAATACGCTCCGCCGCCTCATCGTCATCCGCTCCGACCGCCGCGAAATAAGTCATACAGCGCAGAAATGTCTCATCTCCGCGGCCATACTCCTCCTCCAGCAGCTCCGCCAGCGTCTCCTCCCGCAGGAGTCTGCACTCCCCTTCATCCGCCACCCTGGATGCGGGATCCGCATCAATCCGGTCAAAGTGTCCCCGCAGGATCGTCTGGCAGAAGGAATCAATGGTGGTGATCTGTGCCGCATGGATCAGATTCTCCTGCCTGCGCAGATGCCTGTCATCAGGATGTGCCAGACAGAGCGCCCCAATCGCCTTCCTCAGGCGGTCCTTCATCTCCGCTGCCGCCGCCCTTGTAAAGGTTACCACCAGCAATGTATCCACATCCAGCTGCTCCGGTCCCGTGATCCGCTCCAGGATCCTCTGTACCAGCACCGCTGTCTTGCCCGAACCGGCCGCCGCGCTGACCAGCAGCGAACAGTCCCGGGCATCGATAACCGCCTGTTGTTCCGGTGTGAAGTTCATGATGTCCGGGCCTCCTCCACCTGTCGCAGCTCCGCCAGGATCTCCTCCCGTGTGCGCTTCTTCAATATCCTGCTGCCATATCCGGGCACCCTGATGTCCAGTCCGCAGACGGCGCGATAGGCACAATAGTCACAGGATCGTCTGTCCGCCAGCTCGGCCGGTGCAACCGCAATGTCACCTCCGCGGATCCCCTTCGCAGCTTCCTTCAGCCGTCCGGTCATATGCCGCTTCAGCACATAGTAGTCCGCAGCCTCCACCACCTGGGAGGCTGCCGTGAAGCCGCCGTTTCTGTCTGTATCCACGGGGATCACCAGCGA
>JAFSYF010000043.1 GCA_017443695.1 Butyrivibrio sp. | reverse complement strand
GGTGAGGATGGCGATATCCTGGAGCATTTCCTTCCTTCTGTCGCCATAGCCGGGAGCCTTTACAGCCACTACATTGAAGGTACCCCTGAGCCTGTTCACGATAAGGGTGGTCAGAGCCTCGCCGTCCACATCCTCAGCGATGATGAGGAGCTGTGCACCGCTCTTGACGATCTGCTCCAGCAGAGGCAGGATGTCGTTCACGGAGGAGATCTTCTTATCTGTGATCAGGATGTAGGGATCCTCCAGAGAGGCCTCCATCTTATCCATATCTGTAGCCATGTATGCGGAGATGTAGCCGCGGTCGAACTGCATGCCTTCCACCAGATCCATCTCTGTCAGCATGGTCTTGGACTCCTCGATGGTGATGACACCATCGCTGCCAACCTTCTCCATCGCACTGGCAATCAGCTTGCCGACCTCGTCGTCACCGGAGGAGACAGCTGCTACACGCTCGATCTGCTCCTGACCCTTGACCTTGGTGGACATCTTCTGGATGGCCTCCACTGCGGCATCTGTAGCTTTCTTCATGCCCTTTCTGAGGACGATGGGGTTGGCGCCTGCCGCCAGATTCTTCATACCCTCATCGATCATGGCCTGTGCCAGAATCGTCGCGGTGGTGGTACCATCACCGGCCACATCGTTGGTCTTGGTTGCAACTTCCTTCACCAGCTGTGCGCCCATGTTCTCATAGGGATCTTCCAGTTCGATCTCCTTGGCGATGGTCACACCGTCGTTGGTAATGGTGGGTGCGCCATAGCTCTTGTCCAGTACTACATTACGTCCCTTGGGGCCAATGGTCACGCGGACGGTATCCGCCAGCTTATTGACACCCTCCACCATTGCCATACGGGCATCAGAACCATGCTTGATCGTTTTTGCCATTTTAATTTGCCTTCCTTTCTTCTATATAGATATAAGAATCGTTTTTGCCGAACCGACTTACTTACCGATCACAGCCAGGATGTCATCCTGCTTCACGATGATGTAGGTTTCATCCTCATCCATCTTGACCTCAGTGCCGGCATACTTGGAGTAGATGACCTGATCGCCGACCTTCACTTCCATCGGCACCTTCTCTCCGTCAACCACCTTGCCGGGGCCAACCGCCAGAACCTCTGCCTGCTGGGGCTTCTCCTTCTCCTTGCCCGGAAGGACGATGCCGGACTTCGTGGTCTCCTCCGCCGCGAGCTGCTTCAACACGACTCTGTCTGCCAAGGGTTTCAGTTTCATTGTGATGCCTCCTTTATCTTTTCTTTCTCTGTTACCGTTTTGTATTGTTAGCACTCACTCGGATCGAGTGCTAACTTCCAAGAACATAGTTTACCACACATGCGATAGAATGCAAGCACTTTTTTTATTATTCTCGTCGCTTTGGAATCTCTTTTCCGGAGAGGTCGATGTTGTGTTCCATCAACGCCGCCGCATAGTACTGTTCCGGGATATCCGGCCAGGCCGCCATGCCGGTCTCCGCCTCACACAGCTGCATTGCCCGCAACAGCACCGCCTGGGAGTAATCCTTGCCCGTACGGATCGTATGCATCGCCAGCGCCGCCCAGGCCGGCGCCATCCTGGCCAGCCCGCTGCTGGAGAACTCCTAGAGGATCTCGCTCCTTTTGTAGTCCAGCTGGATCAGCTCCTCCTCCCATTCCGTGTCGTCTCTGCCGCCGCTGTGCAGGATGGCGAACTGGGTTTTCCCGCCATGACTCCATGGGATACCCACCGAGCCAGGATTGATGGAACGCTTCCCGCGGTAGCTGTAGCTGTCCTGCGTGTGGTTGTGGCCATGGAGCAGATAATCCGTCTTCAGCGCCGCCAGCGTCCGCTTCGTATTCCGTTTATCGCGGAAGAGCTGTCCGGAAACATTGTCCGGCGATCCATGACAATACTCAAAGGGCGTACAGCCCTTTTCCTTCCATATCGCATAGATGGGGAGGGAGGCGAACAGCTTAAAATCCCGGTCGGTCAGGTTCTCATAGGTATAGAGGAGACTCCCGGAGCCGGAGCCCGGTTTCCACCCCTTCTCCCCACCGGCACGGAAGCTCAGCAGATACTCCTCCCGGTTGCCCCGAACCATCCAGGTCTGGAAATAGTCCCGCAGCGTATGGATGAGTTCCATCGTCTTCTGGGGATTCGGACAGTCCGAGACATAGTCCCCCAGCAGGATGAAATTCGTGATGCCCTTGGCCATGCAGTAATCCACACAGGTCTGAAACGCCGTGTGGTTGGCATGGATGTCGGACAAAACGGCGATATCATGAAAATACAATGTTCCTGAGCCTCCGTGTCAGTGTCCCCGTGCCGTAATCCTTACGCTGGAGCATCATCAGGAAGGTGGTCCTGCTCTCCGGATCATTGCAGAAATAGGGACCCAGCCAGCCGTCCCAGCCATATTCGCCCTTATGGCCGATGACACCGGCCTGTTCCGGCCAGCGCAGGGTGCGCATCAGATTGGCATAGCTGTAACCCTCCTGCCCCGTCCAGTTGAAGGTGATCTGCTGCGCAGGTGACAGTTCGCCCTGTGTCATGAAACGAACGGTCTCCGGCCGCAGGATTTCTTTTCCTTTCCATGTACCAAGTGCCATCATCATGGAAGCAAAATGTGCATAATCCGAAAGCGTCGAGAAAAGTCCCGCACCGCCCGACTCAAACGCGTTGGGGGCAGCGTCATCCCGGATGGCCAGATTGTTGCCGTGGTAGCGCGTGATCGTCCCGTTCTCACAGACATACTCCCCTGCAAGACGATCTCTCTTTTCCTCCGGCACATGGAAGGCCGTATCCTTCATCTCCAACGGATCAAACAACCGCTCTGCCAGGAAGGCACCGAAGCGCATACCGGTCACACGCTCGATCACCGCCCCCAGGATGTCTGCCGACAGTCCGTAACGCATCTGCGATCCCGGATGAAACTCCAGTGGGCAGGCACCGATACGCTCCGCCAGCTCCATGGTCGTCATGGGCTGCGCAGTATCCAGCCGGTCTATGGCCTCCTGGATCACCCTGCTCGTCTCCCGCTCCGAGAGACTGTCACCGCCGTATGTGAGTCCTGAGGTCATATTCAGCAGATCCCGGATCAGCACTGGGCTCTGCGCCGGGACGAGATATCCGCCACAGGCCACCCGCTGCTCCCGGCCCATCGGCTGTCCGGCAGGAACCGTCCCGGGTGCTGCAGACACGCACACCATTTGGTTTCGGAAGCTTTCAATATAGTTGCCCACCGGCTCATAGAGCTCCAGCAGCCCATCCTGAATCAGGAGCCATGCCGCCGCCGCCGTGATGGGCTTGCTCATGGAGTAGAGATGTCCGATGGTATCCCTTTCCATGGGCGTCTGCTTATCCAGATCTGCCTGTCCCGCTGCGAGAAAGCAAACCTCTTCTCCCTCTGACAGGACCATCAGGCCGACACCGGCACATTCCTTCTCCGCCACGGCCCGATCCATACAGGCCTGCAGCAGCGACTTCTTCTGCTCCGTTATCACAGTCTTACCCATCATATTCCTCCTTTGGGTTGTTTCAAATGGATACTTCTCATTATACCCATGTCTCAAGGCCGAAATTTATTAATTTTTCATGAATTTTCAGCCAATTCCTGTAGCCAGACCAAAAGGAATGTGTTAAAGTAAGACGGAGAGTGTGTTCATGGCACGCCCAAATCGATAATCATCGGACCGATTCAGCCCGATATCACAAAGGAGGAATTATGTACAAGACAGACCTGGTGAAAGCTGTAGCCAAAGAGACCGAGTGGTCCGAGGATACCGTATCTTATGCGCTGAATACCATCCTCGCGCAGATTGCTGAGATCGTCAAGAGCGGTGAGAAGCTCTGCCTGACCGGTTTTGGAACCTTTGATGTCCGTACCATTTCAGAGCGTGGCGGCATCAATCTGCAGGGCGAGCGGATCACGCTTCCCGAGTCCAAGCATGTGCACTTCAAACCCGGCAAGGATCTGGAGATCAAGGCCGATGGCGCAAAGAAAAGCAGCGCCAAAAAGTCCGCTTCCAAATCTTCCGGCAAGAAGAAATAATTCATCTAACTCATGTTCTGCAGAACCCCTGACCAATGACAGGTCAGGGGTTTTTTATCACAGTGACGCCATCTTTCCTTCGATGAATTCTCTCGCCGCCACGGCATTGTCCGGCTTCGTATCCTCCAGGGTGGCCTGAATCCAGGGCTTCCGGTCTCTGGCAAAGCGCAGGATATCTGTATAATCCAGCTCTCCCTTCCCGCAGGGAACACTTTTCACATTCTGTGTGCCCGGGTCGCCGGGGAGACAATCCTTCAGGTGGATCATGGCCACATCCCGGCCGAAGACCTCAATGGCCTCCCGGATCACATCCTGTTTACGATCGTAGTTGTCCGGATTCAGGAGATTCACCGCATCAAAGATGATCTGCAGATTCGGAGAGTCAATGGCATCCAGCACGATCCGCGCCCGTACCGGGTTCCAAACGATGTGACGGTACACCGGCTCAATCGCAAAGATCACCCCCATCTGCTCCGCGTACCGGACCACCGGACGCAGATTGGTGATGAACTGCCGCAATGCTTCCTCGCTATGGCAGGCCTCCTTATCATAATGATAGTCCGTATTCGGCGCGCCGGTCTCCGTTCCCACCATGCCGCAGCCCAGCTGCGCCGCAAAACGGATATGTGCCTTATATTTCTCCTGTGTCGCAGCCAGGGCCGCCGGATCCGGTGTGGCCAGATTCAGATAACAGCCAAGAACCGCGATATCCAGCTCTGCCTTATCGAATACCCGGCGCAGATAGGCCGCATACCCCGGGGTCAGTGCCTCCGGCTCCGCCGTCTGCCCGGTGGTTTTGCCCAGGGCGATGTGGACGCAGGAGAAGCCCTGCTTCTTTGTCTCGATCACGCGCTCCTCAATGGGGAGATCAACAGTGTCATGAAAACGAATTCCGATCTGCATGGTATGCCTCCTCTATGCAAAATGCTCCATTGCTTCCGCAACGGTAGAAACCCCGATGATTCTTAAATCCGGATAACTCTTCTGCAGCCTGCCGGCGGATACCCCGGGGACGATGCAGCCGCCGAACCCCAGCTTCATCGCCTCACCGACGCGCTGTTCAACCATATTCACTGCCCGTACCTCTCCGGAGAGCCCCACCTCGCCAAAAGCCACCAGTGTATCATCAATGGCGCGGTTGCGGAAGCTGGAGACCAATGCCATGCACATGGCCAGATCCAGTGCCGGTTCCGTGATCCGCAAGCCGCCGGCCAGATTGACATACGCGTCATAGCTGGACAGCTCGAGGCCGAGCCTTTTCTCCAGAACAGCCATCAGGAGGTTGACCCGGTTGGAATCCGTCCCCCCCGCCTGACGCCTGGGATAGTTGAAATTGGTTCTGGAGACAAGTGCCTGGATCTCGATGAGGATCGGCCTCGTCCCTTCTATGGCGCAGGTGACGATGGAACCGCTGGCATGCACCGGTCGCCCGTCCAGCAGATACTCCGACGGATTGGCCACCTCCACGAGTCCCACTTCCCGCATCTCAAAAACACCGATCTCATTGGTGGAACCGAAGCGGTTCTTCACCGCTCTGAGAATCCGATAGGAGGCATGCCTGTCTCCCTCAAAATAGAGGACGGTATCCACCATGTGTTCCAGCACCCGGGGGCCTGCCACCGTCCCCTCCTTGGTGACATGCCCCACCAGGAAGATGGAGACCCCAAGGCTCTTGGCAATCCGCAGCAACACCCCGGTGGCCTCCCGCACCTGGGAAACACTGCCTGGGGCGGAGGTCACATCTTCACTGAACATGGTCTGAATGGAATCAATCACGACGACCCTGGGACTGGTTTCCCGGATGATCTCTTCGATGGTGCCAAGATTGGTCTCGCACAGAAGCTTCAGATGATCGGTGAATGTCCCCATCCGCAGGGCCCGTAGCTTGATCTGCTTCAGGGATTCCTCACCGGAGATATAGAGCACCGGCCATCCGTCTGCCGAGAGATGCTGTGCGACCTGCAACAGCAACGTGGATTTGCCGATGCCCGGATCCCCGCCCACAAGGGTGAGACTCCCGCGCACGAGACCACCACCCAGCACCCGGTTGAGTTCGCCCAGATGCGTATCATAGCGGTCCTCATCCTCCATCGTCACCTCGGAGAGGCTCTTGGGAAGACTTCTGGCCTCTCCCGGCGGGAGGCTCCTTGCCACTTTGCGTCCCTTAGTGACAGAGGCGGCAGGTGCCGCCTCTTCCACAAAGCTGTTCCACGCATGGCAGCCCGGACACTGCCCCATCCACTTGGCGGACTCATATCCGCACGCCTGACAGTAGAAGATGCTTTTTGCCTTCACAGCCATGCCTCTGGTGGACAGATCAGCGCTCGACGCGCACAGTAGCCGGTGTTCCCGGCTGGAGCTCAACACTGAAGGAGAGCTTGCCACCAACGCCGGTGGTCATCTGCCCCATGCTCTTGCCGTTCACCACAACGTTGTACGCGGTGTTTTCTTCCATTCCCAGGGTGATCTGCGCGTCCTCCGCGCCTTCCACCTCAAAGGAAACCCCCTGTTCCGCTTCTTTGTAATGTGTGACAGTCGTACCGGGTACCGATTCGTACAGGAACAGATCGTTGCATTCCAGCTTCGTGATATCCTTAAAGGTCTTGACCTTCAGAATATCTCCCTCATGGGCAAAGTTCTCTTTCTTGGCCTTCTGCGGCAGCTCGTAATTACCGAAGCTCACAGTTCCATCCTTCTCTGCACGCAATAACTCCTCGATCACTGCCATGACTGTTACTCCTTTCTGTTTGTGGTTGTCTGTGCCGTTGCTCTGCGTCTTGATGTCTGTTTCTTCTTCCCTGTATTCTCTTCTGATGACGATCCCTTGAATATCAGCTTGTCATCCTTCATCGTGATGGTGACCTTCTCCCCGCGTTTGATCTGTCCGCGCAGCAGCTCCTCCGCCAGTGCATCCTCCACTGCGGACTGCATGGCCCGTTTCAGTGGTCTGGCCCCCATCTTGGGATCCGCGTACTTTTCCACCAGATACTTCTTCGCCGAAGCGGTCATGGTCAGATCCAGCTCCAGCTGCTTCTTGCAGCGTGCAGCCAGGGTTCTGGCCAGGAGCGTGACGATGTCGTTCATCTCCCTGTTGTTCAGCGGATGGAATACCATGATCTCATCAATACGGTTGATGAATTCCGGCTTGAAGAGGCGTTTCACCTCCTCCATCACGCTTTCTTTCATGGACTCATAATCCTTCTTCTCATCGGAAACAGCCCCAAAGCCCAGCTTTTTGGGCTCCATAATCCGCTGCGCACCGACGTTGGAGGTCATGATCAGAATCGTATTCTTAAAGTCTACGGTTCTGCCCTGAGAGTCCGT
>JAFSYF010000004.1 GCA_017443695.1 Butyrivibrio sp. | reverse complement strand
GCCTGATCATCGCCGGAGAGGTGATCCGGGATCTGGTGATGCCGCGTGCGTAACTGCTGGCTGGTCCTCCCGAATGGAGAGAAATGGTGTACCTACCATGCCGAACGGCCCGCGCATGGCACCATCAAAATAGTTCCGAGAAAAGGGGGCAGCGTCTGGTAATACAGCGCCATCTCTATCTGCTGTCGCATGAACAGGGTTCAGGGTGTATACTGATAAGAAAGTATACATCCTTATTTTTTATAAAAAAGAGGTGGGATATGCAATATCAGGAGCGGAAGAGAGAGGTTCAGACCTGGCTGGAGGAGAGCCAACAGCAGGAGCTGCAGAAGGAGAAACAGCAGGATCTGATGTATGCGCAGCAGAGTGACAGCGGTGTACGCATGCTGGGTGAGCAGTTCCGGGAGGATGCGCCGAAGCTGGGGGAGAAGAAGACCTGGAAGCCCTCACAGGAACAGCAGCGGCAGAACCTCAAGATCGATGAGGCCAAACAGCTGACGGCGAAGGCCACCGCCTATACTGTGGAGCTGCATACCGCCCTGCACGAGCAGACGGAACGCTGGCAGAAGGAAGCAGAGCAGGGTTATCATCCGGCATGGAAGGAGGCGGCCTTCCAGCTGCTGTATTCTACCCAGTTCGATAAGCGGATGCTGTCTACGGCGAATCTCCGGAAGCATTTCTCCGAATATATGGAGCTGATCCATACCTATGACCGGCTGGAGGGCTATACGCAGAAAACCAGAGAGGATACCTATCGGCTGGAAAGGATCGCCCCGCAGATGACGATTCTGAAGCAGCGGATGGAGAGCTTCCTGGGGCAGAACCGGCTGGATCTGGACGGGCATGTGCTGGCCGATGATGCAGAGCCAGCCGCCTTCCAGTATACGAAGGAGGTCAATGACAGAATGAAGCCGGTGCTGGCTCTGGGCCGGCCGGATTATGATCTGGAGGCGCTTGAGGCAGAGCGGGATGCCTATGCAAAAGAAGATCTGGCAGCGCTGCTGAAGGAGGGCGATTACATGTCCGGCGCGCTCTATCTGAATGCGCTGGAGCATACCGAGGAGCAGACCAGTTTCGATCAGGACATGTACGCACTCCCGGATCTGGCCACGCTGACCCAGCTCAGTGCCAGGGAACGCATTGGATACATCCGGGGGATGCGGACGTTCGTCCTGCAGCAGGAGGCTACTGTCCGTGAATTGGAAGAGCAGTTGAGTCATCCCCCGGCCCACACGGAGGACGATGCCGATGCCATTGCTTTCTGGGAGAACAGCTTCAAGGAGGAGCTTGCGCGGCTCCGCCGTGATATCATCGAGGTGAAGGCCTGTCTGGTGCTGGCGGAGGCGGAGGCGCATTACCTGACTGCCGAAACAAAGGATGAGAAATATGAGGCCAAAAATGCGCTGATCGATGCCTGGCATGATATGTGGCTGGTCCGGGGCAGAACCATGAAGGAGTCCCTGCCGCTGACCACCATCGCCACAGAGGACGAGCGGATCCAGATGACACGGGAGCGGGCGATCAACAGCCCCTCCGATCAGGCGAACTACGCGTTCAAGAATAAGATGCTGGAGGCCGCACAGACGATTCCGAATGTACCGGAGCTGGAAGGCTTCCGGCAAAGGGTCCTCGCGTACGCGCGGGCTACCCACTACAGCGTCGGCCCCGAGGAGGAGGTCCGGCTCCTCAAGGAAGTGCTGAAGGAACGCAAACGATTGGAAAAAAGCAATGCCCCTGGCCAGAATCACCTGAGAGTGATAGACAGTCTGCTGTACACCCTTCAGAACGGTTCTCGTCCGGTACGGGCGATACCGGTCTGGGATCAGATCCCGCCGGAGCTGAAGATCGACTGTGTGGATCCTTTCCCTGAAGGGAAGCCTACCATCGATCAGCTGTCGGAATCTGAGCTGGCGAAGCGGGATCATCTTCCGAAGGAGGACGATGTCAGTAAGCAAAAAGGTTCTTTCGTGAATGCCGCCATCGTCTCTGCCCGCAAGTGGGTCAAGCTCCCTGCGGATGAGCCTCTTTTTGCCCACGAACCCACCATCAATGATCTGCGGCAGGGCAAGGTGTCCAACTGTTTCATGCTGGCCGGGACCACCGGACTCATCCATTTCGATCCGCAGATCATCAAGGACTGCATCCGGGACAACGGGGACGGCACCGTCACCGTGCGGTTGTACAGACCCTCCAAGCAGTCCCATCACGACTACTATCCCGTCTTCGTCCGGATCCCCAAGCGCATTCCGAAGATGGTCACAGGCGGGGATGTCCTGTCCTCCGGCGCGCTCTGGATGCAGCTGATTGAGCGGGCCGCTGCCCAGGTGGGGATGTTCCGGCGGGGCCGGCAGGGCTATCAGTCGCTGTGGTACGGCAAGGGTGATGAGTGGCTGACGATTCTGACCGGTAAGTCCGGGAATACGGTGGCCACTGCCGACGGTACGCGTGCCAGAGGTTTTGAATCGGATTCTGATTTGTTTGAGAAGCTGGCCTCGGCAAAGGCGGATGGCTACATCTACCATGCAGGTTCGAAGAGTGAAGGGGCAGACGGTATAAACAGCGGGCATGCCTATACGATCCTGGGTGTCCGCACGCAGGGCGAACAGCGCTATGTGACGCTGCGCAATCCCTATGCGAATATGTCCCGGGTGGTGGATGAGAAGGGGCAGGTATCGCTGAGTACGACCTATCTCTCCTCCACGGCGGATGCAACCTGCGGTCAGTTCGATATGCCCTTCGAGGAATTCCTGAATGTGATGCAGACCATCTCCCGCACGAATATGAATATGGTTCCTGCCGCCGGTAAATCGCTGGAGGAGATCCCGGCGTACGAGCATCTGGAAGGGCCGCAGGTGATCAATGAGCCAAAGCATCCCATCCGTACGCTCACACCGAAGAGCTCCAAGAAGAGCAGCACCAGGACATCCTCCAAGAAGACCACCAAGAAGGATACCAAAGCGACTTCCAAGAAGACCACGCAGCAGACCACGACGGTGAAAGAGGATGACTGGAGAGATGGTTTCGATACCCTGGACTTCGGCGAAGAAGAGGAAGTAAAGGAAGAGAAAAAAGAAGAGAAGAAAGAAACGAAAGACACGCCAACGGAAGAAGAGCAGCGGAAACAAGATCTGAAGGCGGAATTCGGAGATATGGATCTCAAAGATGTTGAGATCATCGATATCTGATAAACGAAAGGAGCAGAACAGGGATGAAGCTGTATGCGTTAACCGCCGACAATATCAAGGCCTACCGTGAGGTGCTGCCGTCACAGCTGGATGCGCAGATACAGACCGGGGGGGCGCGGTGTATCGGTGCGGAGTTCGCAGGTACCCCTGCCGGTGCGGCGGTCTGGGCGGAGCTGCCGGATGAGGATCACGGGAAGCTGCTGAGTGTCTATGTGCTGCCGGAGGCACGACGTCTGGGGATCGGATGGGCGTTAGTCCGGGAGGTTGTGCAGGATATGGTGAAGCGAGGCAAAAAAGGGATCTCGCTCCAGTACAGCGCGGACGGGGACCGGCTGGGACTGGCGCCTTTCATGAATGAGGTGGGACTGCGTACCACGGTACGCCCGGTCGCGCTGGGACGAATCCGGCTGGGGGATGTGGCAGAGCGTTTCTCGAAATTCGGGGAGATCACGCCGGTTGGTTCCGCACTGGGCGATCTGGCCCCCGATGAGCGGGGGCAGGTGATCCGGTGGATCGCCGGGATGTCCGGGGAGCTGCCGCAGACCTATCTGTCGGGGCATCCGGAGAGCTTTGTGGTGCTGCGGAATCATAAGGTGCGCGCTGCGCTGCTGTTGCGGGAGGAGCAGAAACCCGATGGCATGGTGCTGAGTCTGGATTATGCCGTGTCGGAGGACAGCCGGGAGCTGATGGGGCTGCTGTTTGTGGCGGAGCAGACGCTGTCCGGGATGTATGGTCCGGAGACCCCGATTGAGATGCTCTTAATGTCGCGGGAGAGTGAGCGGCTCTATGAGCGGCTCTTCGGCGAGCCGGAGGCGGTTGTCTTCATCGGCTCCTGCAGACAGGACTTCTGATATACCAGGGATTGTGGGGCGCAGCTCTACGCTCCGCTCAGATCCTCGGAATTTCCTGATATCATGCAGTCCTGGATCACGAAGATCCATCCGGACGATCTGGCGGATGCTTCCGCGGATACCATCGGTCAGATGGCCAAGACGCTGTATAAGTAAAATATCATGTGATATTTACCTGCAAATCATTCTCATATGTGCAAAAACAGGTAGGGGTGATTCGATCCCCTACCTGTTTGTTGTCATTGATTCACTTGGATTTCAGACGGCGGCGAAGCCTTTTTCCAAATCGGCGATGATGTCGTCGATGTGCTCCGTACCGATGGAGAGACGGATGGTGCCCTGGGTGATGCCCTGGTCCAGGAGCTCCTCCTCGGAGAGCTGGGAGTGGGTGGTGGATGCCGGGTGGATCACGAGGCTCTTGACGTCCGCCACATTGGCCAGGAGGGAGAAGATCTCCAGATGGTCAATGAAGCGCCAGGCTGCTTCCTTGCCGCCCTTGATCTCAAAGGTGAAGATGGAGCCGCCGCCGTTGGGGAAAAGGCGCTGGTAGAGGGCGTGATCCGGGTGGTCAGGCAGCGAGGGGTGGTTGACTTTGGCCACCTGGGGGTGTTTGGAGAGGAATTCCACCACCTTCTTCGTGTTCTCCGCATGGCGCTCCAGACGGAGGGAGAGGGTTTCCACACCCTGCAGCAGGAGGAATGCGTTGAAGGGGGAGATGGTGGCGCCGGTGTCACGCAGGAGGATGGCGCGGATGTAGGTGACAAAGGCGGCAGGGCCTACCGCATCATAGAAGGAGACGCCGTGGTAGCTGGGGTTCGCTTCGGCGATGTTGGGGTACTTGCCGCTGGCCTTCCAGTTGAATTTGCCGGATTCCACGATAATGCCGCCCAGGGTGGTGCCGTGGCCGCCGATGAACTTGGTGGCGGAGTGTACCACGATGTCCGCGCCGTGCTCAATGGGCCGGATCAGGTAGGGGGTGCCGAAGGTGTTGTCGATGACCAGGGGCAGGCCGTGCTTGTGGGCGATCTCTGCGATGGCGTCGATGTCCGGGATGTCGCTGTTGGGGTTGCCCAGGGTCTCCAGGTAGATGGCGCGGGTGTTGTCCTGGATGGCGCCT
>JAFSYF010000320.1 GCA_017443695.1 Butyrivibrio sp. | reverse complement strand
TTCCGACTCTAGGCATTTGATTCAGACAAAGCTACCGTTTTGGACGGTGGCTTTTTTGTGCAGAGCCGCCCAAAGGTAGTTATCAGTATATTTGGTCTTTTTTTCCATCTAATCGGTCACGGTTCCATACATTTATTCATTGATGCTTGTTCCATTTCATGATAAAATACTTTAATTAGCGGTAGTATACGTATGCGCATCGAGAGGAGGCATCCTATGTCGAGAAAGGTTGTATTGGCAGGTGCAGTAAGGACAGCGATTGGTACGATGGGTGGCGCGCTCAGCACGACACCTGCTCCGGTGCTTGGCACGATCGTCGTCAAAGAGGCTATGAAGCGTGCAGGAGTGGCCCCGACAGATATCGATGAGGTCTATATGGGTTGTGTGATACAGGCGGGACTGGGACAGAATCCTGCCAGACAGGCGGCAATCAATGCCGGCATTCCGGTGGAAACCCCTGCGACAACCATCAATGTACTCTGTGGCTCCGGCCTCCACTGCGTCAATCTCGCTGCGAAGCTCATTTCCATGGGTGAGGCGGATGTCATCGTGGCAGGAGGTATGGAGAATATGTCCATGGCCCCCTATCTCATGAGACAGGGCCGTTACGGCTACCGTATGGGACCTGCACAGATTGAGGATGCCATGATCACCGATGCACTGACCGATGCTTTCGGACAGTACCATATGGGAATTACAGCGGAGAATATCGCGGAGCAGTGGCAGATCGACCGTAATCAGCTCGATGAGTTCGCGGCCTGGTCACAGCAGAAGGCACAGGCAGCGATTGCAGCCGGCAGGTTTAAGGATGAGATCGTTCCTGTCGAAATAAAGAAGAAGAAAGAAACCATCCAGTTCGATACCGATGAAGGACCCCGGGCAGGTGTCACGATTGAGTCCATCTCCCATCTGAAACCGGCCTTCAAGAAGGACGGTGTCGTGACAGCGGCCAATTCCTCTGGCATCAATGACGCGGCTGCAGCCATTATCGTCATGAGCGAGGAGAAGGCAAAGGAGCTGGGGGTCAAACCCCAGGCCACCTGGATCGCGGGCGAACTGGCAGGCTGTGAGCCTTCCATCATGGGCATCGGTCCCGTCCCTGCGACGCGTAAGACGATGAAGAAAGCGGGCTATGAGATCGGCGACTTCGATCTGATCGAGGCCAATGAAGCATTCGCCGCACAGTCTCTGGCGGTGCAGCACGATCTGGGATTCTCCAGGGATGTGCTGAATGTCAACGGCGGCGCTATCGCGCTGGGACATCCGGTGGGCTGCTCCGGCACACGCATCCTTGTCACGCTGCTGTATGAGATGGAGAAGAGGGATGCCCATAAGGGTCTGGCAACCCTGTGCGTAGGCGGTGGTATGGGCTGCGCTGCAATTGTAGAGAGATAACACAGACATGGCGGAACTGATCCTCGACAAACTGAATGAGGATACCATCATCGATCCGGAGGAGTACAAGCGTGAGCTTGCACTCTGTGAGAAGGCAGGTGCGAATCCGGAGAAGGTAAAAGCCATCGGACTCAACCTCTACCAGCTGGCAGAGCTCCGCAAGGGTCTGGAGGCAAAGATTGATGTCCGGGATTTCCTGAATCCGAAGATGCCATGGACGGAGATGGAAGAGCTGCGCATTGAGCGGGAGAGCGGTATTGATATGTCCAAATACCGCGCGGCGGGCTTCGATGTCTCTCAGCTGAAGGAAATCCGGGAGGGACTTTCCGCCGGTCTCGATGTCTCCCAGTATGACAAAAAGGAATATTTCTCCGAACAGATGCGGGAGATCCGCCTGGGGTTACAGTCCGGGGTGCCGGTGATCTTCTATCAGGATCCGCAGTTCGACTGGATGCAGATGACGGAGATTCGCCTGGGACTGGAGTCCGGCCGGGATGTGACCGCCTATGGACAGGCTGAAATCCCCTATATGAAGATGCGCGTTGTCCGCATGGCGCAGGAGGATGGCCTCACTTTTGAGGGCAAGATGATCCGCGATTATGACGCGGGGGTGTTGGAACAGATCCGGCTCGCCAATCTGGACAAGATCGACATCATGAATTATGTCAGAAAGCGGTATGACGCCAAGCAGCTGGAGCAGGTGCGTATCGCCCTGACGAAGAAGCTGCCGGATGTGGATAAATACCTGATTCCGGAGATCCGCGGCGAGAGTATGGAGGAGATCCGCATCGGCCTGGAGGAGGGACTGGATGTCTCCCTCTACGCCAATGAGAATTATAACTACCAGCAGATGCATGAGCTGCGTCTGGGTCTGGAACACCAGGTGGATATCCGTCTCTACTCCAAGCCGCTGTACCAGCCGGCGCAGATGCGTGAGCTGCGCCTGGGTCTGGAGGACGGACTCGACATCGCCCAGTACAACAGCATGGTGCATCCGGCCAAAGAGATGCGCGCTATGCGGGAGTGGCTCCTCTCGGGCAAGAAGCTGCCGGAGGATCTCTCCATCCTGTTCCTGGGGGCCAGGGATGCGGACAGCAGGCGTCAGACCCCGGAGGAGCTGGCGGCCTGGAAGTTCCTCGAAACGCCGGAGGGTCGTTACATAGAGATCTCCGAGGACAGAATGTCGTGCTATATCACGCTGCCGCCGGTGTTTGACGATGCGGCCTATACCATGGACTATGTTCTGACACTGCTGTTCAAGGCCCGCGTCCGCAAGGGCGTCTTGCGCAAGAACATCGAAGAGATGATCCGTGAAAAGCAGTTCGGAACCAAGGTGTTGGTTGCTGCAGGGAAGGCGCCGGTCAACGGAGTGGACGGCTACTATGAATATCTGGTCGGTGAGAACTCCAACTCGGATCCGAGTTTCGAAGAGAGTGGATCGGCGGATTATTCGGAAACCCCCTTCTATGAGGAGATCAAGATGGGGGCGAAGCTGGCGGTTTACCACAAGGCCACGCATGGTACGGACGGCCTGACGGTGGACGGACAGGTCGTGTTTCCCAAGAGTGGCAAGGAGAAACCGATCCTCAAGGGCTCCGGCTTCATGCTCTTAAATGACAAGGTCACCTACGTGGCGGCGATAGAGGGCGTGGTCCGGTACAAGGATGGGGAGTTCCATGTCCAGAGGCTCGTCAAGGTCGGGCCCCTGCGTTCCGCGGAGGACAGCATCAGCGTCGAAGGAAGCGTATGGGTCAAAGGGGATATGGAGGATGGCGCATCCGTGCGCGCCACCGGTGATGTGCTGGTGGATGGTGTCGTCAGCAGCGCTACGATCCGCAGCGGCGGGGATATACTGGTCAGACAGGGTGTCACCGGATCCAGCAACGAACGCTCCTACGTTGAGGCAGAGGGAACCGTCAGTGCCCGGCGGTTTGAGTCAACGGACTTAAAGTGCAAGGGATTCCTCTTCACCAATCATCTGTACAACTGCAACTCGACCGTCGGACAGAAGGCCACATTGTTCGGTGAGAAGGGCGCCGTGAGTGGCGGCGTTCTGCGGGCGAGACTCGGGACGGAGATGGCCCTCCTGGGAGGCAAATCTGTTGTGCGTACCGTGCTGGAAATTGGCGTGGGGGAGGAACTCAATGAGCAGTACACCGAGATCACCCGTGCGATCGCCAGGTCCCAGGAGGAGATGAAGCTCCTGGTCGTACAGCGTCAGAAGCTCATGGATGTGAACGATGCCACGAACAAGCAGCAGCTGCAGCTCAAGATCAAGGTGAACGCCGGTATCGCCACCAAGGAACGCGAACTGGCGGAGATGACCGAAAAGAAGAAGCAGATCGAGGAAGAGGCGAAGCTCGTCTCCAGTGCCAGGGTGCGTGTGACGAGACTGGCCTATGCGAACTCGGCGATCATGATCAGCGGAGCGACTATGGTACTGCACGATCATCTGCAGGCCAAGGAAGACGGGATCACATTTATCAAATCGGGCAAGGTCATCGAAATGACCGGCGGCGTAGTGGTTCGGAACGTTTGAGCAAGCGGGAGGTTAGATACAGGACGTGGCCGAAGTAATGAAAACATTGCTCATCGCGGATGACGCGGAGGTGGACCGCCGGATCCTGGAAGAGATCCTGAGGAACAGGTACAACGTTGTCTCCGTATCCGGAGGGAAGCAGGCCATTCAGGTGATATCCAAGAATCTGAAGGAGCTGGCGGGCATCGTGATGGATGTACGGATGCCGGATACCTCCGGGATCCAGGTACTGGAGCTGCTCCAGAAGCAGAAGATCTCCACCAGAATCCCCGTGATCATGGTCAGCGGAGACGCATCGCCGGAGAGCGAGCGCATCTGCTACCAGAAGGGTGCGGCGGATTTCATCCGCAAACCCTATGAAAAAACGGTGGTGGGTTACCGCGTGGCACGTTCGCTGGAGCTCTATGAGAAACGGGCAGGGCTGGAGGAGAAGATCGCTGAGCAGACCAAGGTGTTGCGCAAGCAGTATCTCGTTCTCCAGAAGCAGGAGGAGAACCTCCGGGAGAACAACAACAACATCATCGATGTGGTCTGTGCGATGGTGGAATTCCGCAATCTGGAATCCGGCAATCATCTGAAGCGGATCAAAGGATTCACTCAGATTCTGGGTACCACCATCATGCGCAACTATCCGGAGTACGGCCTGACGCCGCACCGGGTGGAGGTGATCACCCAGGCCAGTGCCATGCATGACATCGGTAAGATCACGGTGCCGGATGCCATCCTGTTAAAGCCCGGACGTCTCACACCGGAGGAGTTCGACCTGATGAAGAGCCATACGACCCGTGGCTGTGAGCTGGTCAAAATGCTGGCCGATATCCAGGACAAGGAATACTATGAGACGAGCTATGACATCTGCCGCCACCACCATGAGAAATATGACGGCAGAGGCTATCCGGACGGACTGAAGGGAGAGGAGATCTCCATCGCCGCACAGTTGGTCTCCATGGCGGATATTTATGACGCGCTGGTGAGTGAGCGTGTGTACAAGGCGGCCATTCCGCCCTCCAAGGCTTATGAAATGATCCGCAATGGAGAGGCTGGTATCTTCTCCACCAAGATGCTGACGAGCTTTGAACTCTCCCGTATCGAGCTGGAGGATTTTGCTTCCCGGACTGTGGCTGAGGATCAGCAGGAGGATGGCGGCAATCCATTGATGAATTAAACATTTGCAACCCGGAACGAGAACAGTCCCTGTCCCCAGAAAGGATGGGGGCTGTTATGAATTGTTGCGGCGATTCTGACCGGGCATGGACTTTTGAGGGCCTGGTTGTATATTATTACAGAGGCGGAGTCCTTATCACCGCGGGTTTGGGAGGTGGCTATGGCGAATTATCAGGATCGGCAACTGAATGAGGCGATTGAGGATCTGAAGGAGGCCGCGACAGCAAAAGAGGCGCGATCCATTCTGTTCGGAAATGTGATCAGTGCGGTGGAGGAGCTGCAGAATCTGATCTCGAGCGCGCCCTTCAACGAGGAAAAGAATCTCGACAGGCAGCAGCTGAAGCAGGTCACGGATGCCTATGAGCGACTGCGGCTGGCGACCGAGGAATACATGAGAGAGAGAGGTACCTCCCGCAGTTCAGGGTCCGGTCAGGGGCGACTCACCTGCGTCAGGGATCTGAACGCACTCATCCGGAAGGATCTGGATGAGCTGGAACGCCATGCCAGGCTGCCGGAGGGTACGCCCATCCCATCGCTGGAACAGATCATTTACAACGCCAGGCTCATGGAAGTGGAGGTGACGGATCCTGAGGCGATCCAAACCGTCGGCGGCGCCCAGAGCACCCGTATCCCACTGCATGTGGAAACCAAATATGGCGCGGTGGATGGTTTCTTCACGGCAGAGACCAGGATGAAGACCGCGGAGCAGACGAAGGCGGAATTCCTGGCAGAGTTCGCGTCCGACATAAGTAAGGGCGTGTACGATGGACCGGGTATTGCGTTGCTGCGGAAAAATGAAATCAAAGAGAATCAGGAGGAGGATGATCGGGACGGGGAGGATCAGGACGAGGAAGATCTGGATGAGGAAGATCAGGATCGATTCCATATCACGGAGGCGGAAAAGCAGGACTTCCGTGACGCCCTGCAGAACACTCAGGAACTTTTAACTGGCAAAAATGGCTGGAAGCTCATGGTCGAACTTGCGGGTGCCGCATTCAAATACAATAACTATATCAAGAAAGAGCATCCAGAACTGGACAAATCCGACCCGCTGAGAGATAGGATTTTCTTCGGCAGTTATAATGCGGTACATTTTGATACATATTTTGAGGATTTCAAGGAGGCTTTCCAGGAGAAATACGGAGATGATGCGTGGGATGACTGCTTTGGCAGCTGCAACGCCAGAAAGCAGCTGTTCAAGCTGGCGGAAAAGTGCGGTGATGCCACTCATGTTTATCAGATCGCGTGCGGACAGGCCGGTATTATGCCCGGGGAGGAGATCACCAAGCGCAATGTCATGATGAGCCGTGTTGCCGATCTGATGGGGCGCGGGGAACTGCTGGCGAATTCCAGATCCGCTGAGCTGACACTGAACGGACAGACGACAAAGGGCATCTTCATGGAGAAAGCCAGGGGCACGACGCTGCGGGACATGAAGATATCGGAGGATAAAGAGGGGCAACCTCCTGCAGAGGATGCGGATCCGCTGCAGTACGTGACAGAGGAATCGCTGGAGGATCCCGCGCTCAAGAAGCAGCTTGCCGATATGCAGGTGCTGGATTATCTGTGCGGCAACCTCGACAGGCATCTTGGCAATATGTCTTATACGGCGGAGTTTACGGACAAGGAGAACAGGAAGGTCTCGTTGAAGGCGGTCATGGGCATTGACAATGACTGCAGCGGCGGGGTATCGCCGGACACGGATCTGAGCAAGCAGAGGCTCGTTCTCCCTGAGAATATGACCGTGATCCGCAGGTCCACCGCAGCTACGATCCTGAAGATCACCCCCGCAATGCTGCGGTTGAAGCTCGAGGATCTGCATTTCAGTGAAAAAGAGCTGTCTGTGATGGAGCAGCGCCTGAAAAACCTGCAGGTGAAGATCAGACAGGGAATTCGGTACGATAAGGAACACGAGCTTGAACCAACCAAACTGGAGCCGGGCATTCCCCGGGTTGTGAAGGACGAATTCTTTGAGAATGAAGCATGCACCATGGCGTACCTGGGAAAAACAGGGGATAAGTCCCAAAATTATTTTAATAATATCCGTCAGGTGCCGCAGACCATAACAAAGTATGTCAATGGATTTAAGCAGCAGAAGCAGATCAACCCGGAGTTAAAGAGAAAGGACATACAATATGCGCAGGCTGTGAGGCGGGAGAAAGAACCACCCCAGCGGGATGGCAGGATCACACTGAGGGATGCCATATCAGAGAGAGAAAAGATAGGGGGGCTGGTGAGCCGGCTGAAGGATGCTGACTCCAAGATGCACTGGAACTCCGGGGATTTTGAGTGGATGCGGGACTCGACGAAGAAGTTGTGGGAACGGTTAACGCAGATCACCAAAGCGCGTGGAAACAACTGGAAGGGATATCTGACGGATGAAGAGGCCAGGGAACTGGACGTCCTCTACCGTCAGGTCACCAAGGCGGCGGAGCATTACGCCTATACACATCCGAATCCCTGGGGAGGTTTTGGTCAGAAGCGGCGGGATCTGAGTCTGGATATCGCAGGTCTGCGCTGCCCCCGCAGTCTCGATCCCCCGGTGCAGATCATCGACCGGAATGCGCTGGGCAGTAAGCTGGAAATCCCTAAGCCGGAGGAGAGGCATCACAGCATCCGGAGTGCCGACAAGAATCACACACAGATCAAGAATCACACGCAGAACAAAAAGGATGTGACGATCTATCGCAGCTCCACATAAAAATCTGAAAAAAAGAGCAGGGGCGTGACCCCTGCTCTTCTAAGCTCTGGTTCCTGTTCAGAGCGACACTTCGCCCAGTCTGCTGCCGTTGATCACATAGTAGGCCTTGCGCTCCTCCGGTTTGACATAGATGTCCAGAGAGTTGATCCGCACGCCGTCCTGGCTTGCGATTTCGCGCACTTTGGCCTCGATCTCCTCTGACGTCAGGGTCATCTCCTGATATTGCAGGGTGACATTGGCCTTCATGAGATCGCGTCCGCGTTTCTTCACCTCGGAGACAGCTTCCTCCAGCTTCTTCCGGCCGCGTCTTGTGGCCTGTTCAGCGCTCTTGACGAACTTCTCCGCCTCGTTCTGTACCTGGTCCGCGGCAGCGGCTGCCTTGCGGCCGGCACGCCGGACCTCGCGCTCCACTTTGTCGGTGTCGATACCGAGGGATTTGGCGGCGCGGGTAGCCCGTAATCCCGCACGCTCCGCTTTGCCGCGCAGGAGTTTGCCGGTTTCCTCGGCGCTCTTGCCCAGCAGCCTGCCGGCCTCCTCGGCGCTCTTGCCCAGCTTCTTCCCGGCCTCTTCAGAACTCTTCGGCAGATTCTCCATGGACTTCGACAGCTTCTCACCGGTCTCCTTCAGTGTTTTGGCCGCGCGGCGTCCGCCCTTGCGCGCCAGGGAACCCAGCATCTCTGCGGTCTTCTCCATCTGCTGTACGGTCTCATTGACGGTGACGCGCTCATCCTTCGTAGCCTTCGCCTGCCTGGCGGCCTTCTTGCCTGCACGGGCGTCCTCCTTTGCCTCCTGCGCGCTGCGCACCTTGGCGATCTCATCGACCGCAGCCTTCTTGTTTGCCAACAGCTCCTCCATGCGGATCATCTGTCCCTTTTCTCTGGGTGACAACTGCTCGTGGATCTTGCTCATTTCCTTCTGCCTCCTTATGTAAAGCGTGATCGCTCTGTTGACCTATACGATCCTATTGTACTCATAAATATCCAATATCGCAACCACCGTTCTGTGTGCTATAATGACCTTAATTCATGTGACTGTTCTGCCCCGGGTTAACGCCGACCAGAAGAAGGCGCAGAACTGTGGGTTGAGGCAGTTCCGTAATCACTTCCACAGTAAAGGAGGAACAAAATGGTATACGGACATTTCGACGATGCTGCGCGGGAGTATGTGATCACCACGCCGAAGACCCCCCTGCCCTGGATCAACTACCTGGGCAATCAGGATTTCTTCAGCCTGGTCTCCAACACGGAGGGAGGTTACTCCTTCTATAAGGATGCGAAGCTCCTGCGTCTGACGCGCTACCGCTACAACAATGTGCCGCTGGATTCAAACGGCCATTACTACTACATCAAGGACGGGGATACCATCTGGAATCCTGGCTGGATGCCCACGAAGACCGAGCTCGATGCCTATGAGTGCCGTCATGGTCTGGGGTACTCCCTTTTCTCAGGCAAGAAGAACGGTCTCTCCGCTCAGGTGCTGGCCTTCGTGCCGATGAACGATACCTGTGAGATCAACCAGGTAACCTTGAAAAATGAGGGCGCGGAGCAGAAAAACGTCGATCTGTTCTCCTATGTGGAATTCTGTCTGTGGAACGCCATGGATGACATGACCAATTTCCAGCGCAATTTCTCCACCGGTGAGGTGGAGGTGCACGATGACGGCCAGGAGATCTTCCACAAGACGGAGTACCGTGAGCGCCGCAACCATTTCGCCACCTATGTGGTGAACCAGCCGGTGGTCGGCTTCGATACCGATCAGAACGAATTCCTGGGTGCCTATGGCGAGAACAGCTGTCCCGAGGCCGTGCGTACCGGCAAGTCTAAGAACTCCGTCGCCAGCGGCTGGCGGCCCATCGGTTCCCATCATCTCCAGGCCACGCTGGCACCCGGCGAGTCGAAGACCTACATTTTCGTGCTGGGCTACATCGAGAATCCTGATGAGGATAAGTGGATCGGCCCCGCCACAGATGGAAAGGTGAACTGGAAAAAGGCGGATGCCATGCGCAAACGCTACGATACCGAGGAGAAGGTAGCTGCGGCGCTGAAGGAGCTGAAGGACTACTGGGACGGCCTGCTGTCCAAGTACACCATCAAGAGCGCCAATGAGAAGGTGGATCGCATGGTCAACATCTGGAACCAGTACCAGTGCATGGTGACCTTCAACATGTCCCGCTCCGCGTCCTACTATGAGTCCGGCATCGGCCGCGGCATGGGCTTCCGTGACAGCTGCCAGGATCTGCTTGGCTTCGTCCATCTGATCCCGGACCGCGCAAGAGAGCGTATCATCGATATCGCCTCCACACAGTTCCAGGACGGCTCGGCTTATCATCAGTATCAGCCGCTGACCAAGAAGGGCAATGCCGATATCGGCAGCGGCTTCAACGATGATCCTCTGTGGCTCATCGCCGGCACCAGTGCCTACATCCGTGAGACTGGCGACCTGTCCATCCTGGATGAGTCCGTTCCCTTCGATAATGACTGGGATGTGGCGAAGCCGCTGATGGAGCATCTGAAGCGATCCTTTGACTACATCGTCGACCACAAGGGCCCTCACGAGCTCCCGTTGATCGGCCGGGCGGACTGGAACGACTGCCTGAACCTGAACTGCTTCTCCGAGCATCCGGGAGAGAGTTTCCAGACCTTCGGACCCAGCGAGGGACCTGTGGCGGAGTCGGTGTTCATCGCCGGTATGTTCGTCAAGTACGGCGAGGAGTATGCACAGCTGGCGGAGCTGAAGGAAGATGCCGCAGAGGCTGCAAGAGCCAGAGCGGAAGTGAAGAAGATGTACGATGCGGTGCTGGATGCCGGCTGGGACGGCGACTGGTTCGTCCGCGCCTATGATGCCCACAGCAACAAGGTGGGATCCAAAGAGTGCAAGGAGGGGCAGATCTTCATCGAGCCCCAGGGCTTCTGTGTGCTGGCCGGTATCGGCGTGGAGGAAGGCCTGGCGAAGAAGGCGCTGGATTCCGTCAAGGAGCGTCTGGATACCAAGTACGGCATCATGATCCTCCAGCCTGCCTACACCGAGTACCACCTGGAGCTGGGCGAGGTCAGCTCCTACCCGCCGGGCTACAAGGAGAACGCCGGTATCTTCTGCCACAACAATCCCTGGGTGTCCATCGCGGAGACTGTGCTGGGCAGGGGTGAGCGCGCCTTTGAGATCTATAAGAAGACCTGCCCCGCCTATATCGAGGACATCTCCGAGGTCCACTGCACGGAGCCCTATGTCTACTCCCAGATGGTGGCCGGTAAGGATGCGAAGTTCTTCGGCCAGGGTAAGAATTCCTGGCTCACCGGAACGGCGGCCTGGACCTTCGTCAATATCTCACAGTACATCCTGGGGCTGTATCCGACGCATGCGGGCCTGTCCGTGGATCCCTGTGTGCCGGCGGATTTCGGTGACTTCGAGATCACGCGGATCTACCGTGGGGTCACCTATCACATCTCGGTGAAGAACCCGGATAAGGTGCAGAAGGGTGTGAAATCCATGACGGTGGCCGGCAAGGCCGTAGAGGGCCATGTGATCCCTTACGAGAAGGGTGCGGGCGAAGTGAATGTCGAAGTCGTGATGGGCTGAGCAGTAACAGCGAATCCGTTACGGGAAATGTGTGTCTGATCGAGCAGGAGGGGGCTTCCCCTCCTGCTCGCCTGCTGAAACGAAAAAAGGAACCGAACCGGTTCCTTTTTGTGGACGTGCGTGATAGGATTCGAACCCACGACCTTCTGGTCCGTAGCCAGACGCTCTATCCAGCTGAGCTACACGCACAAACGCAAATATTATCTTACAATCCCCGGGGGAACTTGTCAAGGTTTGTTCGATATTTTTTGCTATGATATTCAGCCCCGGGATCATTCCATAGGCGGCCTGCTCGCGCTGTCGCAAGCTCGCGAACCGTCTGAGAAATGATCCCGGGGCGGATACACTGGCACCGACAGTAACAAAACTGCTGGTCAATTTCCCCATTAGATGATAAGATAGGAGAAGGGTATTACTGCAGCAGTGTAATGCTGCGTTTAATTCGCGGAGAGGAGATTTCTCATGGTAAAAGCAGTTGTAGGCGCCAATTGGGGCGATGAAGGCAAGGGCAAGATCACGGACATGCTGGCGGATGAGGCCGATGTCGTCATCCGGTTCCAGGGCGGTGCCAATGCCGGACACACTATTGTCAACGATTTCGGCAAGTTCGCCCTCCACACGCTGCCCTCGGGTGTCTTCCACCAGAAGATCACCAACATCATCGGTAACGGCGTCGCGCTGAATATCCCTGTGCTGATGAAGGAGCTGGAGGACGTCACCTCCAAGGGCGTACCGGCTCCCACACTCCTGATCTCCGACCGCTGCCAGATCGTCATGCCCTATCATGTGGACTTCGATGCCTATGAGGAGGAGAGGCTGGCAGGAAAGAGCTTCGGCTCCACCAAGTCGGGCATCGCCCCCTTCTATTCGGATAAATACGCCAAGATCGGCTTCCAGGTCTGTGAACTCTTCGAGGACGAGGACAAGCTCCGTGAGAAGGTGGCGCGCGTCCTGGTGCAGAAGAATGTCCTGCTGGAGCACCTCTATCACAAGGCTCCCCTGGAAACAGAGGCCATCATGGAGACTCTACGCTCCTACAGAGATCAGGTCAGACCTTATGTCTGCGATACCGCGCTTTTCCTGGATAAAGCGCTGAAGGAGAACAAAACCATCCTGCTGGAGGGTCAGCTGGGCACTATGAAGGATCCCGATCACGGCATCTATCCTATGGTCACCAGCTCTTCGACACTGGCGGCCTTCGGTGCCATCGGCGCGGGGATCCCGCCCTATGAGATCCGTCAGATCACGGCGGTCAGCAAGGCCTATTCCTCGGCGGTAGGCGCCGGCGCCTTCGTCTCAGAGATCTTCGGCGATGAGGCGGACGAGCTGCGCAGACGCGGCGGAGACGGCGGTGAGTATGGCGCGACGACGGGCAGACCCCGCCGCATGGGCTGGTATGACTGTGTCGCGAGCCGCTACGGTTGCCGGCTGCAGGGCGCAACGGATGTGGCCTTCACCGTTCTGGATGTACTGGGCTATCTGGATGAGATCCCGGTATGTACTGGATATGAGATCAACGGGGAGGTCACAAAGGAATTCCCGGTGACGCATCTGCTGGAGATTGCGAAGCCTGTCTATGAGGTCCTGCCGGGCTGGAAGTGCGAGATCCGCGGCATCCGCACCTATGAGGAACTCCCGGAGAACTGCAGGCGGTACATTGAGTTCATCGAGCAGCAGTTGGGCTATCCCATCACCATGGTCTCCAACGGGCCCAGCCGCGCGGACATCATCCATCGCAAGAGCCCGCTGCAGCACGTATAAGGGTTACGGCGGATGGGCGGCAATCCAAAGATACGAAGAGCCATCGCCTGGGCAGGGATCATTGCGCTGGCGGGTTTGTATGTGAACCTGCTGATCCAGGCGCTGACAGCCTCGCCGGATACCGCGGGTGCTTTTATCACCTGCGCAGCGGCCACGGTTGCCATACCGATCCTCATATGGATCATCCTGTGGATTTATTCCAAATGGAGTAGCAATAAGAGATGAAGTTAATCCTCCGCTCCATGGGCAAGTACAAGGAAGTGATCGCACTGACAATCCTGATTAAGCTTTTCGGGACCCTGACAGAGTTATCACTTCCTTATATTTTGGAGTATATGATCGACACCGTTGTGCCACGGGGGGATCTGTGGGTTGTGCTGGCCTGGGGGACGCTGATGTTCATCGCTGCCGTCAGTACCCGGATGCTCAATGTGCATGCCAACATGCGGGCCATCGACACGGCGCACAACGTCAGCTTTGATGTCCGGCAGGCGCTGTTTGAGCGCACCGTGCGACTCTCCGGGAGTCAGTTCGACGCTTTCGGTCTCCCGAGTCTGATCAGCCGTATGACCAGCGACAGCTACAACGTGCAGTCTGCCGTCCAACAGATGCAGAGTCTCTGTGTACGCGCCCCGATGCTGCTCTTCGGGGGGATCATCCTGACCATGTTCATGGACTTGCCGCTCTCCCTGATCCTCATCGCGGAGTTGCCGTTCCTGACGATGGTCGTTCTCCTCATCTCCTCCCGCGGGATACCGATGTACCGGCAGGTGCAGAAACGGCTGGACAGCGTCGTGCGGGTTATGCGGGAGAACATCACCGGCATCCGTGTGGTCAAGGCCCTGAGCAAAGAGTCTTATGAAAAGAAACGTTTCGAGACGGTCAATGAGGCACTGGCCCGACAGGATATGCGTGCCAGCACAGTCATGGCCATCCCCGCGCCGCTCATGCAGCTGATCCTGAACATCGGTCTGACGCTGGTGGTACTCATGGGTGTGCGACGGGTGGATCAGGGTCTGATGCAGCCCGGGGTGATTCTTGCTTTCCTTACATATTTTAATATGATCAGCATGGGCGTGATGGGGGTCAACAGAATTTTCATGAGCCTCAGCAAGGCCAGCGCCAGTGCGAACCGTATTGATGAGGTCATCACCTGTCCCGCGGATCAGCAGCTGCTGTCCGCCTCAGAAGCGAAGAGACCGCAGCATTATACCGGAGAGGAGCAGATCCTGTTTGAGGATGTGAGCTTCACCTACGGAGAACTGGACGGAGAGGATACCATGCCCTCCACAGCTGCGGAATTTGCCGGGGAGAAGAGAGAACGGGCGGTAGAGGGGCTGTCCTTCTCCATCAGGAAGGGGGAGAGTCTCGGCATCATCGGTCCCACGGGCTG
>JAFSYF010000319.1 GCA_017443695.1 Butyrivibrio sp. | reverse complement strand
TGAGAGGAAAAAAAGCAAGCGACTTGAAGAGCCGGTCATCGGAGGCGCGGCCAGACGGTATATGAATGATGCCCCGCTGCAGCCGGAGGTCGGAAGCAGCTCTGCCGCACCTGTTACCATTCATGAGACCATCCCCTACGGGAGTGAGCAGGGCGGCCTGATCTCCTGGTTCAGGCGCCTGTTCAGCAGGACCCCCAAGCTGGAGCCGGAGGAGGGTGATGATCTGTCCCCTTCCTACAGTCCCTACAGCCCATTTTTTGGTGAGGGCGTGAGTGTGGGACGATTTGTGGGCGGTACCCGCGGTGACGGCGCTGCGCGCGCTAAGGCGTACCGTGACACGCCCCGGGCAGCGAGTCCCACCGAAAGAAGACGTGCCAATCTCGCCGACAGGTTTAAGGAAATCTACGGTGAGGAGGCCTACACGAATGAGGTGTCCGTCGACGATGAGAGCAAGATCTCCGGTCTGTTCATGAACCGGCTGATTTCGAATTTCCAGGGAGATCTGGGCGAAGGCATGGATACGGATGAGATCCTGTCGATTCTGGGAGATCTCAGTGTCGGCACCCATGCGCCAGGCGATCGGGACAATGACGAGCGGTATCAGGACGGTCTGAAACGTCTCAAGGAGATCTTCTATACCAAGCTGAAGCAGTTGGAAGCCACCTATGGAACCCTGGGATCCAGGATGCATCCGGAGGATTTCCTGAGCATGGTGGATGATCCCGGCCAGATCAAGGCACATCTGGGATTCATTCAGGATGCGGCGCAGATTCTGGATGGCAGTAAGGGACAGAAACTGTTTGACATGCAAAATTTCGAGGACAGGGATTATGTGAACCTGCTGGAATACTATAAGGAGCTGGATTCCTATCTCAGTACCTATTCCGCATCATCCCAGGGGCTGGGGATGTTTGATACCATGGATGAAAACATGGCTGTTCTGGCAGAATCAATGAGGGATAAGGAGGAATCTGTTGCCGGTCCCACCCTGACGAAAAAGCAGACCAAAGCCTATCAGGCCGACCTGAAAAAGCGTGCCAAGGCAGGCCCGAAAGGCGGTCTCTTCAGTCGGCTCTTCGGCAGATTCAAGTGAAAGAAGCCGCTTGAGATTCAGCGCAGAAAACGCCCAAATTGCAAACACTTTGGGCGTTCGACTGTCCAGAAACCCCATTATCCAGGTGTGCCTGCTGTAAAGGTTTCTTCTGCAGCACCGATGCCGTCCGCGCGTACGCGCAGTCGGCAGGCGCCTTCTTCGTAGCCCGCGCGGAGGATCGCCATGGCCCGTCCCCTGTAGGTAACGGTGGTCATATCGGTGTAGTCCTCCTCTGTGACCGGATTGCCGGAGCCAAATCCTGCGAGGGTGCATACGCCGTCTGCGTCTGCCTCCAGAGACACCGCTGCATCCGGCACGATCCGCCCTTCCCGGTCCACAATTTCTATCGCAACATAGATCAGATCATGCCCATCCGCCCGGACATCCGTGCATTCCGGGATCAACCGGATGCCGGCGGGTGCTCCTGTGGTTTCCAGCACATCCCGGCTGATCTCCTGACCATCCTGATAGCTGACCGCCACCACAGTTCCCGGCTGGTATACCGTATCGAAACGGACGCTGTGTGGCAACGGTCTTTCTGTGGATACCTTTTTTCTGCCGATGCTGACTCCATTGACCAGCACCTCCACTTCCTCCGCCCCGGAGAAAACGACCAGCTCCACAGGTGCGCCCTCGGCCCCCGCATAGTTCCAGCAGGACTGCACCGCAGGGAAGCCCCACATGCTGACCAGTTCCGTTTTGCCGTAGGTATCCGGGTGCATGGTATACAGGAAGGTCTGCCTGCTCCCCCATACGACGCTTCTGTATGCCCCCTGCGGCAGCATCCGGCCCAGAATATCGAAATCCGCGTCATTCGCCGTCCGCCAGGGATAGGGGGAGGTCTCCTGCGGCATCAGCTCCCAGGGCCTGGTCGGTGCATTGGGATCCTCTGGATCCGAATAGACGGCCTTCCCGATGCCTGCCTCACCAAGATAATCCCACGCTGTCCATGTAAAATCACCGATCACGTACGGCAGTCTCTCAACAAGTGGCCAGCGGAAACCAATCTCCTTGGGGAAATTCTCGGAACCCAGAATCACCCGCTCCGGGAACATCTCATGATCCTGTTCGTAGAGATCCTCCAGATAGTTATAGCCGACCACGTCCATGCCGTTGGTGAAAGGCTCCGTTCCCCTCTCCCAAAGGGTGGAAGCGGCATCGTCACTGGCATTCTGCGACTGGTTCTGTCCCTTTGCGAGTGTATCGTCGAGCCCGCTCCAGAACGAACAGATCCCGTTGCTGATGGGCCTTGTCCCATCCAGTGACCGGATATGTGCCGCAAGCCTCGTGGACCGGGCATATCCGCCGCCCAGGCCGCCGCGCTCCGGAATCTCGTTGCCGGTTGACCACATAATGACAGAAGGATGTGTCCGATCTCTTTTGATAAAAGCCGTCAGATCCCTCTCCCAATCGGATGCAAAAAACTGATTGTAGTCTCCGGCGCGCTTGCCCATGGACCATGCATCAAACGCCTCGTCGAAGACATACATCCCGATTCTGTCGCATGCCTCGATCAGTGCGGCTGAAGGCGGATTATGTGCTGTACGGATCGCATTGAATCCAACCTCCTTCAGTTTTCTGATCTTTCTTTCCTCGATCCTGGTCAGCGTCACCGCGCCGAGTAAGCCGTTGTCATGATGGAGGCAGCCGCCCTTCAGTTTGACACACTTGCCGTTGATCAGGAGCCCCCGTACGGCATCTGCGGTTACGGTACGTATGCCGAACAGTACCTCTGCTTCATCCAATGTTTCATTGTCATCCGGGACAAAGTGTGTCCTGTAGGCGCCCAGATCCCTGACTGTCGCTTTCACACGGTACAGGTTGGGATGATCCGCATCCCAGAGCATGGGATTCTGTATATGGACCGCCATCCTGGCGGTCTCCGTCGCGCAGGCACATACCTGTATCACACGTCTGGTTTCCGCTACGGTCTCGTCCGATCCTTCTCTCACAAAAGAAACCGTGACTTCTGCCAACCGGTTGCCCAGCCCCGCATTCTGCACCTCGACCAGTGTTTCCAGGAAAGCACAGACGTCAGAGACTTCTTTGGTATATGCAAAGATGCCGTCAGGAACGATATGCACCCTGGGGCCATGCAGGAGTGTGACGCCGCGGTACAGGCCGGATCCGGTATACCATCTTGAATTGGGCTGCATGCTCGTATTGAGGTTGACGGTGATCCTGTTCTCCTCACCAAATGTCACGCAGTCCGTCAGGTCACAGTAGAACGGCATATACCCATTATGCCAGAGGGCGACCTTGCTGCCGTTCACGTCAACGGTCGCATTCATCATCGCCCCGTCGAACTGCAGGCCGACGCATTCATTCTCCCATTCCTTCGGGAAGAAAACAGATTTTGTATAGTTGGATACACCGCCGCAGAAATACCCCATATCCACGCCTGCCGGGGCGTCTGCGGACACGGGTGTGCCGATCATGCCATCATGGGGCAGGTTGACCTGAATCCCCGGGGTATTCTCAAGCATGGACAGACTGTCCAGAAATCCTCTGCGAAAGGTCCAATCTCTGTCAAGCGCAACTGCTTTCATACATCCTCCTGGCTGGTCGAGTTATGAAAATTTACTCTTCCTCGTAATCTGAGGCATCCTCCTCATACGGTGTCTGCGTATCATCGGAGACGGCGATCTTGCCCATCGCTTTCTCCTTCAGTTTATCCCAGAAAAGCTTCCGTTTCATACGCTTCTTTCCGGCTGAATAGCCCACCAGAAACGCAATCAGCAGCGCGCCGGCGCCGACGAGCAGAGAGGTTCTGACCCGTTTGAATTTGAACGGTTTCTTTTTGCCTTTGCTCCAAAACATCATCGCTGACCTCCTTTCATGAACGCTGTGGCGCATCAATGCACGACCACAACGGTTCCAACATCCACCATGTCATACAGCCTGAGCGCTACGCCATGCGGCAGATTCACGCATCCGTGGCTCCCGTCTCCTTTATAGATCTCTCCGCCAAACCGGCTCCGCCACTGCGCATCATGCAGGCCGCATCCACTTTCTGTGAATTTCATCCAGCGATCCACCCAGCTCTTCCATGTCGGCCCTATGAGATAGGTATACTCCAGACGTACCAGCACCGAGTATACGCCCCTCGGCGTCCCCTGCTGTTTCGTCACATCCCCCGTGACACAGTCACAGTGCAGCACGGCATGCCCGTCGATAAAGCAGGTCATCGTCTGATCATCGATGCTCACATCGACATACGTGCTGTATCCATCCAGCGGCTGGAAGAGCTCCTTTGCCGGCACGCCTGCCGCCTCTTCCTCCGCATTCTGGTAGCGGCCTTCGCCAAACCCGTATTCCTGATAGTGCTTCTGTAATACCGCCGGATCCGTACCCAATACCGCCACCACATCCGGATACCGGTTTGCATAGTATCCCGCATCAAACGCCGCCGCATGGGCGGTGTGACCGCCAAGCAGCATACACAGCACA
Organism: Butyrivibrio sp.; assembly: GCA_017443695.1. Classification (GTDB taxonomy): domain Bacteria; phylum Bacillota; class Clostridia; order Lachnospirales; family Lachnospiraceae; genus Butyrivibrio. The sequence goes on along the minus strand of JAFSYF010000319.1, from coordinate 5,312 downwards.
ACGGCAGCACATAATGTGGCAATAGTTTTGACTGTTCTTCTCATTTCCAACACTTCTATTTGCATTCCACGCCTCATCCGCCTGTTGTGCGGGTGATTGCACAAACCCACATCTCCGGCGAACGGGGCTATGACTAAATGAATCCTGTTATTATAGCATAAAAAGCGGCTGTCAACAGCTTATTTCTTGATTCCGGTACAGAAAACGCCCAAAGCGGCTGCACTTTGGGCGTTTAGGTCCCTTCGGATCCGCGGCCAGACCTGGTTGACAATACTGCCTCTGGCCGGATGCTCGCGGAATGATGGCTGTGGATAGTAACGTTCCGTTCTTATGAAGCCTGTCTGCTTCCCGCTGAATCTTCGGTTCCCGTTACGGGCGCCACGGGTGTCCGCTGCCTCTGCTGGTCGGCACTCTGGTTTACTTCCGTACTCTGTACCGCCTGCTGTCTGGTTTCAGTGGTGGCGTTCTTGGTCTGATCCGTATCACCAACCTGCTTCTGCCCGTTGTCTACCGTCTTATTGTTCTGCTCGTTTTTGGTTGTCTCGCCGGAAGCCTTCTCTGTCGTTCCCAGCTCCTCTTTCTGTTTCTCATCGCGGGCCTTGATTTCCTTGTCGTAGTCCTGCTGTGAGAGCCTGCCCTCCTGAACCATCTTCTTCAGGGATGCTTCGGATACCCCGGCATAGGTCGTCGGCGCATTCTCTGCCTTGTTCTTCATGACGTTCACCTGCTCTCTGGTGACGCCCTGGACAGATGAAACGGCACGGCCGACTTTATTCACGGTCTGCTCCTGCATATTCTGGGAGTTCCGCTCCTGGGCCGCCTCAATACGCTCCTTCTGCTCTTCCCTGGCCTTCTCGACATCCTCCTTGGCCTGGGCCTGCTGCTCTTTCCGCTGTTTCTCTATATTGCCGGCCTGGGCCTGCATCGCAGAGGCGGCTGTCTCCTCATCTTCCTGCGACCAGGGCTTATTCTTCGCAATGACGGCGCCCTCTTTGCCCTGATACAGCACGTTTCCCTTGGCGTTCGCCGTCATATTGATGCCTTCCTTGGTCTGATCCTGGAAAGCACCGGTCCTGTCCTGTATACGGTTCCCATACTGGGTCTGTCCGGTGATCTTCTGTCCTTCCTGGAGCGCAGGTCTCTTGGTATCGACAGCGACCTGCCGGTTCGCCTGCTGATTGGGCTGCTGACCCGCCTGTACGCCGGCTTCCTGCGGGATTCTCTGATCCGCCTGCTGTGTCTGCTGGCGCTGCTGCTGGATGCGCGTATCCTGGTTCTGACGGTTTACTTCTACCCTGATCTCTGCCATAATGATTCCCCTCCCTCCATGGAAAAAAGACTATACAAGCCTCCTGTTGCATCAGGAATCTATAAAATCCTAATATTATTATAGGAAGAAAACGGGAAAAAGTCAAATACAGCTCGCGAACCGCCCAGGAGATGCTCCATGGGCTGAAATCCGCGAGACAGGCAGCGGAGCGGTTTAACCCACACCTTTCATGGTGAGGCTGATCCGCTGTTTTTTCATGTCCACGTCCAGGATCTGAACCTCCACAATATCACCGATGCTGACGGCATCCAGCGGGTGTTTGATAAACCGGTCCGAGATCTGGGAGATATGCACCAGGCCGTCCTGGTGTACGCCGATGTCCACAAACGCGCCGAAATCCACCACATTTCTGACCGTTCCCTTCAGGATCATTCCGGGTTTTAAGTCCTTCAGATCCATCACATCACTGCGGAGGATGGGGGGCGGCATCATTTCTCTGGGATCACGGGAAGGTTTCTCCAGCTCTGACAGGATATCGGACAGCGTGATCTCTCCAATCCCCAGTTCCGCTGCGAGCTGCTTCCGGTCCCCGACCATGGAAGAAAGGTTCCTCGCGTTTCTGGTGTCATCCATCGTCATTCCCAGCCGCTCCATCAGCTTTTGCACTGCCGCATAGGATTCCGGGTGGACACTGGTATCATCCAGAGGGTTCTTTCCATGATGAATCCGCAGGAATCCGGCACACTGCTCAAAGGCCTTGGGACCCAGTTTGGGCACCTTGAGGAGCTGATCCCTGCTCTCAAAGCGTCCGTTTGCTTCACGGTATGCCACAATGTTCTTCGCCAGTGTCTTGCTGATCCCGGAAATATAGGAGAGGAGAGGCGCAGACGCGGTATTCAGATCGACGCCGACCCGGTTCACACAATCCTCCACGACGCCCGAGAGGGATTCGCTCAGTTTCTTCTGATTCATGTCGTGCTGATACTGTCCGACGCCGATGCTCTGCGGATCGATCTTGACGAGCTCCGCCAAAGGATCCTGGAGTCTCCTGGCAATGGAGGCGGCGCTCCTCTGACTGACATCGAACTGAGGGAACTCCTCCGCGCCCAGTTTGCTCGCGGAATAGACCGAGGCGCCAGCCTCGTTGACAATCACGTATTGAACCGGCCGCTCCAGTTCCCGGATCAGCGCGGCAATGATCTGCTCGGATTCTCTGGAAGCGGTCCCGTTTCCGACAGAGATGAGATCCACCTGATATTCGCTGATGAGCTTCTTCAGCTCCGCCTTTGCCTCATCCACCCTGTTCTGCGGCGCAGTGGGGTAGATCACCCTTGTGGCCAGTACCTTGCCCGTGGGATCGACAACTGCCAGCTTACAGCCTGTACGGAATGCAGGATCCCAGCCAAGAACCGTTTTGCCGGCAACGGGCGGCTGCATCAGCAACTGCTTCAGATTCTTTCCGAAGACCGCGATGGCATTCTCCTCCGCGGTTTCGGTGAGCCTGTTCCGGATTTCTCTCTCTATGGCGGGGGCGATGAGACGATCGTAGGCATCTGCGCAGACTTCCTTCATCACGGCGCAGAGCTCCGGATGCTTCCCGGTGATCGTTTTTTTCTCCAGATAGCTCAAAATCCGCTCTTTGGGCACGGTGATTCTGACACTCAGGATCTTCTCCGCTTCCCCGCGGTTCAGCGCGAGGATCCTGTGTCCGAGGATCCTGTTGACCGGCTCCTCGTAGCTGTAATACATCTCATAGACGCTTTCCGCCTCCGCATCCCTGGCGGAAGAACAGATCCTGCCCTGTCTCCAGGTCTCCTCACGGATATACGCCCGGTATTCCGCCTGATCGGAGATTTCTTCCGCCAGGATATCCATGGCACCCTGGATGGCGTCCTGAACTGTGGAGACACCTTTCTCTTCATTAATAAACTGCTGCGCTTCCTCTGCCAGCGACCTGCGCGTCGTCTGCGCCCGCAGTATGCCGGCCAGTCCCTCCAGTCCTTTTTCCTTTGCAACGGACGCTCTGGTCTTTCGTTTTGGCCGGTAGGGTCTGTAGATATCTTCCACGATGACGAGGGTCTCCGCGGAGAAGATCTGCGCCCGGAGTTCCTCTGTGAGCTTGCCCTGCTCCTCTATGGCGGACAGCACCTGTGTCTTCTTCTCCTCCAGGCTTCTGAGATATTCCAGCCGCACGGCCAGCGTCCGGAGCTGCTCGTCGTTCAGGGAACCGGTTGCCTCTTTTCTGTAGCGCGCAATGAAGGGAACCGTGTTCCCTTCATCGATGAGTTTGACAGCTGCAGCAACCTGCCGGTTCCTGACCTGCAGTTCATCCGCAATCTTCTGTATGATGTCCACCTGATGCTCCTCCGGCTCTGCGGGTTCCTCCGGATCACTCCGTCCTCCCTGTGGTTCGCGCTACTCCGTGCGCGGCTTGATGTTTCGGGCCAAGTAGATGAATGGCGTATCCGCCAGTGCGACAACGGCCTTGAACAAATACGTGGTGAATAAGATGCTGAGGAATACCTCCAGGGGATACGTTCCCCAGAATGCCAGAAAAGTGAATATCACGGTATCTACAGCCTGGCTGGTCAGTGTGCTGCCATTGTTCCTGAGCCAGAGCTTGGCGGCGCTGTCCCCGGTTTTCTCCCAGATCAGGTGATACAGGAAAACATCGATGTTCTGACTGCAGATGAACCCAAGGAGGCTTGCGATGGTGATTCTCGGCACAAGTCCAAACACGACCTTCAGGCTGTCTGATACATAATCATTCGCATTCGGCGTTAACAGCAGAATCAGCTGTGTGCCCAACAGCCACAACAGCATGATGGAGAAGCTGTACATCACGGCTTTTTTGGCTTCTTTCTTGCCATATTTCTCCGAGAGGATATCCGTCACCAGGAATGTGGATGCGTACAGGACATTCCCCGCCGTCGCTGACAGGCCGAACAGATCAATGCATTTGCACACGGCAATATTGCCGAGCAGGGTGCCGAAAATCGCAAAGGCAAACAGGCCGTTTTTGCCAAACAGCTTATAGAGCAACAGCACACTTCCGAGATAGAACAGAACGGAAATGATAAACAACAGTTCATTCGGCATGATTATGCTTCCCCTTTCTCATATGCAATGGGATCCTCCATTCCATTCAGCCTGAATGCGGCGATCCGATCCCTGCAGGTTCCGCATACCCCGCATGCTTTGTCGTGTCCCTCATAGCAGCTCCAGGTCAGTTCGAACGGAACACCGAGCTCCGTTCCCAGGGCAACCACCTGTGCCTTGGTCTTGTCTATAAAAGGCGCCACCACCCGCAGTTCGTTACCGCTGCCGATGTAGATGGCATCGGAGATGGCGGTATTGAACGCGGCGCTGGTGTCGGGATACGCATTGCCTGCCGCGTCATCCGCATGGGCGCCGTAGTAGATCTCTGCGCATCCATGGCTCAGCGCGATGGATGCCGCCGAGGACAGAAACAGGCCGTTCCTGAACGGCACATAGGTATTCACCGGTTTGCCATGGGTCTTCTGGAGCTGCTCGGCGTATTCTTCATGGGGGACCTCTCCCTCCGCACCCTCCAGCAGGGTACAGTCACTGTCCCTGAAGATTTCACCCAGATCCAGCGTGATCCGCTTCACACCGTAGTGCTGTGCGATCCTCTCGGACGCTTCCATTTCTTTCTTATGTTTCTGTCCATAGTAAATGGATAAGGCCAGCACTTCATCCCGGCCATACTTTTGTACCGCCATTGCGAGACATACCGAGCTGTCCAGCCCCCCGCTAAAGCATACCAGTGCTTTCATGAATTCTCTTCCTCCTACTGCCTGCGCAGCATGACGCGTGATAATCAGACGGTTTATTATTCTACTTTATTTGATACAATTCAGCAACTGAATATTTCGATAGTGTCAGTCGAGGCCCCAGGAGCATCTCCCGGGCGGTTCGCGAGCTGTATTTGACTTTTTCCCGTTTTCTTCCTATATTATTATCAGGATTTTATAGATTCCTGATGCAACAGGAGGCTTGTATAGTCTTTTTTCCATGGAGG
>JAFSYF010000318.1 GCA_017443695.1 Butyrivibrio sp. | reverse complement strand
GCGCCAACATGGCCACCGGTGAGCCGGTGCAGGTCGGTGAGACCGTCGGTATCATCGCGGCGCAGTCCATCGGTGAGCCCGGTACACAGCTGACGATGCGTACCTTCCATACCGGCGGTGTGGCCGGCGGCGATATCACACAGGGTCTTCCCCGTGTTGAGGAGCTGTTCGAGGCACGTAAACCCAAGGGTCTGGCCATCATCTCCGAGTTTGCCGGCAAGATCGAGATCCGTGACACCAAGAAGAAGCGCGAAGTGGTGGTCACCAACGATGAGACCGGTGAGTCCAAGGCATACCTGATCCCTTACGGATCCCGCATCAAGGTGGCGGACGGTATCACCGTGGAGGCCGGCGATGAGCTGACAGAGGGTTCGGTCAATCCCCACGATCTGTTGAAGATCAAGGGCATCCGTGCCGTACAGGACTACCTGCTGCGCGAGGTACAGCGTGTCTACCGTCTGCAGGGTGTGGATATCTGTGATAAGCACATCGAGGTCATCGTTCGCCAGATGCTGAAGAAGGTGCGCATCGAGGAGAGCGGGGATACCCATTTCCTGCCCGGCACCCTGGTGGATGTACTGGATTTCGAGGATATGAATGACAAGCTCGAGGCGGAGGGCAAGGCACCTGCCAAGGGCCAGCAGATCATCCTTGGTATCACCAAGGCCGCACTGGCGACGGATTCCTTCCTGTCGGCTGCTTCCTTCCAGGAGACCACGAAGGTGCTGACAGAGGCTGCCATCAAGGGCAAGGTGGATCCGCTGATCGGTCTGAAGGAGAATGTTATCATCGGTAAGCTGATCCCGGCCGGAACCGGCATGAAGCGCTATCGTTCCACGGCGCTGTCCACGGATGTGAACTTCCGCGATCCGGAGAAGCTGATCCTCAGGAAACCTGTGGAGGAGGATGATTATCAGCCGATCGAGGACGAGGAGGACGACACCGAGGAGCTGGAAGAGGAGGTCGTCGAAGAGGCGTCCGAAGAATAAGCTATTGACAAAGCGCATTGCTGCGCATATACTAACAGATTAGTGCCGCCCGATAGTGCTGACTGGGTCAGAGCAGCGCAGGGCGGTACTTATCAAATAAAAAGAAGAAAAAATCAAGAAGGAGGAAAAGGAATGCCAACATTCAACCAACTGGTTCGCAAGGGCCGTGAGACGAGTGTCAAGAAGTCAGCGTCCCCTGCACTGCAGAGAGGATTCAACTCCCTGCATAAGAAGGCGATCGCGACCGCATCCCCGCAGAAGCGCGGTGTGTGCACAGCCGTGAAGACCACCACCCCGAAGAAGCCGAACTCGGCGCTGAGAAAGATCGCCCGTGTACGTCTCTCCAATGGGATCGAGGTCACAAGCTACATTCCCGGCGAGGGTCACAATCTGCAGGAGCACAGCGTGGTGCTGATCCGTGGCGGCCGTGTAAAGGATCTGCCCGGTACCCGTTATCACATCATCCGCGGCACGCTGGATACCGCCGGTGTTGCAGACCGCAAGCAGGCCCGCAGCAAGTATGGCGCGAAGCGTCCGAAGAAGGCAAAGTCCTGAGGGACTGCGTCCGTTTAAGTAACTTTTGAAACAAGTTTCACCAAATATAGAGTTCGTTTTGTGTTGGCAATCTTTTCAGATAGAAAGAAACCCCGCACGAACACTTGCTGTATAAAGGGTGAGTACCGTAGAGGATAGGGATCGGATGGAATCTGACCGCCATTCGTGAGCCTAAAGGAGGGAAGAACCGTGCCGCGTAGAGGACATATTCAGAAGCGTGACGTATTGGAAGATCCGCTGTACAACAACAAGGTTGTAACCAAGCTCATCAACACGGTGATGCTGGACGGCAAGAAGGGTGTTGCACAGAAGATCGTATACGGCGCATTCGCACAGGTGGAAGAGAAGTCGGGCAAGCCCGCATTGGAGGTCTTCGAGGGGGCCATGAACAACATCATGCCCGCTCTGGAGGTGAAGGCACGCCGTATCGGTGGTGCGACCTACCAGGTGCCGATCGAGGTGCGTCCGGAGCGTAGACAGGCTCTGGCACTTCGCTGGCTTGTGACCTTCTCCAGAAACCGTGGAGAGAAGACCATGAAGGACCGTCTGGCCGGCGAGATTCTCGATGCTTCCAACAACACGGGAGCGTCGGTGAAGCGCAAGGAAGACATGCATAAGATGGCAGAGGCGAACAAGGCCTTCTCCCATTACAGATTCTAAGCAGGAGAGAATAGGACAATGGCTGAGAGACAATATCCCTTAGAGCGTACCCGTAATATCGGGATCATGGCTCATATCGACGCCGGTAAAACGACGCTGACCGAGCGTATCCTGTTCTATACCGGCGTAAATTACAAGATCGGTGAGACCTATGAGGGCACTGCTACCATGGACTACATGGCATAGGAGCAGGAGCGTGGTATCACCATCACATCGGCTGCAACGACCTGCCACTGGACCCAGCAGAAAATGGCCAAGGCAGATCCGAATGCCAAGGAGCATCGTATCAACATCATCGACACGCCCGGACACGTGGATTTCACCGTTGAGGTGGAGCGTTCCCTGCGTGTTCTGGATGGTGCTGTCGGCGTGTTCTCTGCAAAAGAGGGCGTGGAGCCCCAGTCAGAGAATGTCTGGCGTCAGGCAGACGGCTTCAACGTGCCGCGTATGGCGTTCATCAACAAGATGGACATCATCGGCGCGGATTATTACGGCGCTGTGGAGCAGATCCGCAACCGTCTGAAGAAGAACGCCATCATGGTGGAGATTCCGATCGGCGCCGAGGATAACTTCAGAGGTGTCGTGGATCTCTTCGAGATGAAGGCGTATATCTACAATGATGATAAGGGCGAGGATATCACCGTCGGGGACATCCCGGATGAGGTGAAGGACGATGCCGAGCTCTATCGTTCCGAGCTCGTTGAGAAGATCTGCGAGCTGGATGATGATCTGACAGAGAAGTTCCTGGAGGGCGAGGAACCCACCGAGGCAGAGCTGAAGGCAGCACTCAGAAAGGGCACCTGCGAGTGCAAGGCGTTCCCTGTGCTGTGTGGTTCTGCACATAAGAACCGTGGTATCCAGAAGCTCATCGATGCGGTCATCATGTTCATGCCCAGCCCGATCGATATCCCGGCCTGCAAGGGTACGGATATGGACGGCAATGATGTGGAGATCGAGTCCACGGATGACGGCCCCTTCGCGGCGCTGGCATTCAAGATCATCAGCGATCCCTTCGTGGGCAAGCTGGCGTTCTTCCGTGTCTATCGCGGCACGGCCAATGCGGGCTCCTATGTACTGAACTCCACCAAGAACAACAAGGAGCGTCTGGGACGTATCCTGCAGATGCACGCCGACAAGCGTTCCGATCTGGACAAGGTTTTTTCCGGTGATATCGCTGCGGCGGTTGGCTTAAAGAACACCACGACAGGCGATACGCTCTGCGACGACCGCACACCGGTGATCCTGGAGTCCATGGAGTTCCCGGATCCGGTTATCGAGCTGGCCATCGAGCCCAAGACCAAGGCAGGTCAGCAGAAGCTGGACGAGGCGCTGCAGAAGCTGGCCGAGGAGGATCCCACCTTCAAGGCGCACACCAACCCGGAGACCGGTCAGACCATCATCGCCGGCATGGGCGAGCTGCATCTGGATATCATCGTCGACCGTCTGCTCAGAGAGTATAAGGTCGAGGCGAATGTGGGTGCACCGCAGGTGGCATACCGCGAGGCGTTCACCAAGGAAGTGGATGTGGAGTCCAAGTATGCGAAGCAGTCCGGCGGACGTGGTCAGTACGGCCACTGCAAGGTGCGTTTCGAGCCCATGGATGCTAACGGAGATAATCTGTACCAGTTCGATAACGAGGTTGTCGGCGGTGCGATCCCGAAGGAATACATCCAGCCCATCAGCGAGGGTATCGAGGAGGCCATGAAGTCCGGTTCTCTGGGCGGCTATCCGGTCGTCGGTATCCATGCAACGGTCTACGACGGCAGCTATCACGAGGTTGACTCCTCTGAGATGGCATTCCATATCGCGGGTTCCATGGCGTTCAAGGATGCCATGAGCAAGGCCAACCCGGCTCTGCTGGAGCCCATCATGAAGGTCGAGGTGACGATGCCTGAGGAGTACATGGGCGACGTCATCGGTGATATCAACTCCCGGCGTGGACGTGTCGAGGGTATGGACGATATGGGCGGCGGCAAGATCGTGCGCGCATACGTTCCGCTGGCTGAGATGTTCGGATACGCAACAGATCTGCGTTCCAGGACACAGGGCCGTGGCAATTACTCCATGTTCTTCGAGAAGTACGAGCAGGTACCGAAGAACATTCAGGAGAAGGTACTCAACAATAAAGGGTGAGTGCGTGGCGCACAAATAGTGCTTGCTTTTCACCCTGGTATTTGTTAAAATGTTTATTGGTCGGTCTCGAAACGGGTTGCTGCGTTCGAGACCGGTGACATAAACTGACTGTTGTTGTAAGGAGGATTTTTCAAAATGGCAAAGCAGAAGTTTGACAGAACCAAACCCCACGTGAACATCGGCACGATCGGACACGTCGATCATGGTAAGACAACTCTGACAGCAGCGATCACAACAGTCCTCGCTGACAGAGGCCTGAGCTCGGCTGTCCCGTTCGATCAGATCGATAAGGCACCGGAGGAGAAGGAGCGTGGTATCACGATCAACTCCGCTCACATCGAGTATGAGACAGCGAAGCGTCACTATGCGCACGTTGACTGCCCTGGACACGCGGACTACGTTAAGAACATGATCACCGGTGCT
>JAFSYF010000317.1 GCA_017443695.1 Butyrivibrio sp. | reverse complement strand
ATGATGTTGTACTTTCGGAACATCTGGCCAACGCTGTTATCAATGACGAATTCCCGGTCTTTCTTGATGACCATGAAGTCGATCCTCAGTGGCTCATTGGAAAGTGAATGCTCCCGCTCAATCTCTAAATCTGCTCGATATTTTCGGAAAGAAAGAGCGAGCCCTCCTGCAAATCCGGAATGCCAATCAATTTGCGCTGTATCTGCTGTATTTTTATTATTATCCATAACTCAAGTATAACATGCCCAATACATTCTTCAATATCAGATATACAATTCGTCTCTGAGTGGGTCCTTCGCGTTACAGTTCAGCGCCATGCCAGCGCTGAACTGTAACTGGCGATTCGGGCATTCGAATGCTCGCTTCGCTCGCGGCCCGAATCGCTTGTATCGGCAGAATCCAAACACTGGGCCGAAGTTCTACGCTTCGCTTCGGTCGGCGCAATACCGAGGTCCACAGGACCTCGTGCGCCATGCAGCGGAGTGCATGGCTCGGCACTGAACAGTAACGAAATATCATCATCGCAAGGCATGGCCATCACCTGATTATGTCGAGGCTGCTGCAAAGGCGTCCGACATTTTTACAATTTCCTGATTTGCGATGTGATATGCTTTTGCAAGCTCCTTCCAATTTTCTCTCACAATTCTTTTTATTTCCCCGGCACGTTTTCTTGCGTCTTCTTCCGATATCCTGAAGAATTCGCAAACAGCTATGGCATTTTCAACTGATTTTTCGTCAGTTTCTCCGATCAGCAATGACAATGTGTCTTTATCTATATTGGGATTGACATCAAACGCGGGAGATAAGTCCCATCCATCATTCCGCAGGAGGAATCCATGGTTGCGCAGATGATCATCTGTGTTGGAAATGCAAACATTGAAAACAAGCCTGTCCCACAGCTCTTTCAGCTGTTTTTGGGGCTCGTTGCTGTTCCCTTCGATCACATCCACAATATCGATGTAACTCATCTGGTTATCCTGCCTGTCAGTCGCCCCAAGCATTGTCATTGCTGAAGCATAATGTATCCGCTTTTCACCATCTCTGTCAAAGCGTTTCACAAGAAATGTATCTCCTTTTTCTGACAGATGCAAAAGCCTTGCGTCTGGCACATTTAATCCGCATTTTATTGCAAGCTCGTGGGCAACCATCTCCCACGCACCGATATTCATTTCATCCTTAGCGGATGGGAACTTGGCGATCCAGACATTCCCTTTTTCATCAACTACATTCGCCTTTGGACGCGCTCCACCGAGTGATGACCCCGGATCGAGCAAATTCTTCAGCCATTTTCTGACATCCTCGTCTGCTTCTGTTTCTAATGCCAGTGATGCCTGTTCGAGTTTTCCAAGTTGTTCCATCGGCGGGGCTGCCAATGTATCTCTTGATGACAGATATACGCCACTCTGCGGATCATAGAAGCGAATGCCGCCAATTCGGCCGCCGTCATGAACGCCAAGAATATAATCGCTTTCCATAAGCTTTCTTTTTGCTCTATGCTCCAATTCGGCATCGAGTCCCTCGCGCCTGTCCATAAGTTTTCTGCCCCACCTGTCCGGCGCAGTATCTGCAAGAAAGCCAAACGATGGCTTGTCAGCCGGCGGGTACTGCCATCCTTCTGCATGCTGTACATCCGGGTCGAGATTGAATGAAGGATGATTTTGCAGCCAGGATACGTCATAGGAAAAAGAGATTACCTCATTTCCTCTTACGGTATTGATCCGACAGATTCCGATTGTTTCTGCTGGATCAAGCCATCCTGCATGCACTTCAAACTCTCTCATTTTCTCTTCCCTTTATCGAGCAGTTGTGCGTCCTGTATCAATCGCCCAAGCTCGTCATCTCTTGCCAGAAGCAGAATGTCGTCAGGCAAACCTATGGCATATAGCACCTTGGCATACACACCAATCGCCACGCCCGGATCTCCTTTCTCAACCTTCCAGAGTGTAGCCCTGCTGATTCCTGCCCTTTCGGCAATGAGGGTCGCTTTATAATTCCGTCTGAGCCTGGCCAGCTTGATCTGCTCTCCCACCTGTTCAAGCTGTTTCGCCATGCGCGGCATGATAACCGGTTTATGCGGTTTTCTCTTCTTCTCTTCCATGTCTTTAATTATGAACATGTTTCATAGAATTGTCAATAATTTATAGCATGGGGAACGGTCTCTGGTGAGTTGTGCGATGACGTTGTATTATAATGCATATGCAGGGGAGATGGAAGAAAGTGAATCATGGTCTCGCCATTATGCTATGCGTGGTGATGTCGCTGTGGCTGGCGTTGGTGCCGGAGGCGGTTCCAGGAATAGTCTCTTGAATACATATATGATATAAGGCAATCGTTGCCGTTCACCTTTTTCAGCGCATGAAGGGAGGTGAGAACGTGCGCGAAGTATTCATCTCTGTAATACTTGCCGTCTTAAGCGGTATGGTCGCAAATGCGCTATATGACCTAATCCGTCAATGGCTTGATGGCAAGAAACACGGTGACAAGCCGTAACAAAAAGCCCCAGGGTTGCCCCCCTGGGGTTTTTCGCGTGCACAAGCACTCATCTCTATTTCTTAGTATAAATACATTAGCTACAATGTCAAGTATAAAAATTGACGGCAATTACCATCATCGTTGCAATTCAGCGCCTTACCAGCGCTGGATTGTTACCCATAAACTACACGGTTCTGCGATCACAAAGAAACCCAAGACTGCGGAGTTCTTTGGCGACGAGGCCGGCGTAGATGTGGGCGCCGGTATACTGGATATGGGCGTCGTCGGTGCTGCCCTCCGGGCGGTCCGGCCAGATGCCGGCGGGAACCCAGAGATAGAGGGATTTGCAGGCCTCTGCGCCGATGCGTGTATTGAAATCCGCGGACATCCGGCCCAGGTCGATGACCGGCACGTCCTCCGCTGCTCCCAGTGCCATCATGGCTTCCCGGTACTCCTGGAATGACGGCGGACAGATGCCCTGCTCATCAAATACCCGCATCGCCAGCGGGGTCACCAGGACCGGTCGCCCGCCCCGGGCCCTGACAGGCCGGATAAAACCCTCCAGGAGCTTGTCCTGAAACTGCGCGGGGGTCACGTAGCGTTCTTCTTTCTCCTGATTGGCATCGTTGTGGCCGAACTGCATCAGCAGGAGGTCGCCCTCCTGAAAATCCGCAAGCAGATCCTCCATCCGGCCCTCCGCCAGATAGCTCTTCGTACTGCGCCCGGCAAAGGCGCGGTTGTCAATGCGCAGGCCCTGTGCTCATAGGTGGTGCTGCTCTCAAAATGGGACGAATGGGAGGGGTGCACGGACCAGGCGCCGTCCGACAGATGTCGGATCAGCGCCTGTCCCCACCCCGCCTGGGGTGCATTCGCTTCATTGTAGCTCTGTACCGTGGAATCCCCGGCCAGAAAGATGGTCAGTGGTCTGTTCATGGCACAGGATCTCCTCTCAACCGATCTTGGCGCCGTTGGGGATGGACGAATCCACCATGAGGACCGTCACCTGTTCCCCTGCCTCCGCCGACAGGATCATCCCGTTGGATTCCACCCCTGCCAGCTTCGCCGGCTTCAGATTCGCGACCACGAGGACTTTCTTACCCAGCAGATCCTCGGGCTTGTACCATTTGGCGATGCCGGATACCACCTGTCTCTCCCCGAAGCCGTCATCCAGCACGAAGCGCAGCAGCTTCCTGGACTTCGGCACCGGCTCGCAGACCTTGACCTCTGCCACGCGGATGTCGCTCTGGGCAAAGTCATCAATACCGATCTGTGCGCCGATGGGCTCCAGCGCAGACGCATCCGCCGCTTCCTGCTGCGGCGCGGTTCCTGCTGCTGCCTCAGCGGCTGCCATGTTGTCCCGCAGGATGGTGTTGAGCTCTTCGATCTCCTTCTCCACATCCACCCGGGGGAAGATGATCTCTCCCTTATGTACCGTCACATCCGCCGGCAGCACGTTCCTGCGGCCCGCATTCTCATAGGTGGCCGCATCGGCCGCAAGGCCGATCTGCTCCCATACCAGCGGCATGGTGGTGGGCATGAAGGGCGAAAGAAGTGTCGAGCTGATTCGGATGGCCTCCAGCAGGTTATAGAGCACCGTGGCGAGTCTGGCGCGGTTCGCTTCGTCCTTGGCCAGCACCCAGGGTGCCGTCTCGTCGATGTATTTGTTCGCCCGGGAGATCACGGCAAAGATCTCCTGCAGCGCAATGTTGAGTGTCGTGTTGTCCATGCAGGCATCCACTTTGGCCCGCAGTGCCTCCGCCATGCCCAGCAGCTCCTCATCCAGCGGAGCCGACGCGCGCTCTGCGGGCAGCGTCCCGTCGAAGTACTTGCAGACCATGGACACGGTCCGGGATACCAGGTTGCCCAGGTCATTGGCCAGATCCGCGTTCAGTCTGGTGATCATGACCTCATTGGAGAAATCGCTGTCGGCACCCAGGGGCATCTCCCTCAGGATGTGATAGCGGATGGCATCCGCGCCATAGCGCTCCCCCAGCACGAAGGGATCCACCACGTTGCCGATGGATTTGGACATCTTGGCCCCGTTGAAGGTGATCCAGCCGTGGACAGCCAGGTGCTTCGGCAGCGGCAGTTCCAGTGCCATGAGGATCGCCGGCCAGATGATCGCATGAAAACGCATGATATCTTTGGCCACCATATGGACATCTGCCGGCCAATAACGGTTGTAATCGTCATAACGATCGTTATCATAGCCCAGGGCGGTGATATAGTTCGACAGCGCGTCGATCCAGACATAGACCACATGGCCCGGATCAAAGGTCACCGGCACGCCCCAGTCGAAGGAGGTCCGGGAGACACACAGATCCTCCAGGCCGGGCTTGATGAAGTTGTTAACCAGCTCCACGGCGCGGCTCTTGGGCTGCAGGAAATCCGTGTCCATCAGCAGATGCTCGATCCGCTCCGCGAAAGGAGACATCTTGAAGAAGTAAGCCTCCTCCGAGGCACGTACCACGGGTCTGCCGCACTCCGGACAGCACCCGTTCACCACCTGGCTCTCCGTCCAGAAGGACTCGTCGGGCGTACAGTACCAGCCTTCATACTTGCCCTTATAGATGTAACCCCGGTCGTAGAGCTCCTTGAAGATCTTCTGCACCGCCGAGACATGGTAATCGTCGGTGGTACGGATGTAGCGGTCGTAGCTGATGTTCATATAGGACCACAGCTTCTTGAAGATCGCCACGATCTCATCCACGTAGGCCTTGGGGGTCACCCCGGCCTCGTTGGCGTATTTCTCAATCTTCTGTCCGTGCTCGTCTGTGCCGGTTAAAAACATGACGTCATACCCCTGCATTCGACGATACCGGGCGATGGAGTCGCATGCCACCGTGGTGTAGCAGTGGCCGATGTGCGGCTTCGCGGATGGATAATAGATCGGTGTCGTGATGTAGTAGCTCTGTGCCATGTTCTTTGTTCCTCCTTTTATATATTCAGCGAAAGAATGAACTCCTTCGCCTCATTGATGATCTCATCGCAGTGCTCGATGGTCTCGCCCTCCGCCATGATCCGGACGAGGGGTTCCGTGCCGCTCTTGCGAAGCAGGAGGCGTCCCCTGTCGGAGAGCTTGCTGTTGGCCTCCTCAGTATAGGTCTGGACCCGCGGATCCTGCATGATCCTGTCCTTATCCGGCACCTGGATGTTCACCAGCTTCTGCGGCAGGATGGTCAGGCCCAGGGTCAGGGAAGAGGCCGGGCACTTGCGCTCTGCCAGGGTATCCGCCACCATCAGGGCTGTCAGGATCCCGTCTCCCGTATTCTCGTACTTGCTGACGATGATGTGGCCGGACTGCTCACCGCCGATGGAAAGACCCTCCTCCACCAGCGCACGGGAGATGTACTTATCCCCCACATCCGTGGAGACCACGCCGATCCCACGGGCGGAAAGCGCATTGACAAGGCCGATGTTGGACATGACCGTCACGGCGATCTTATCCTTGACCAGGGCACCCCGGTCCTGGAGCCTGGAGGCCAGGATGTACATGATCCCGTCCCCGTCAATCACATGTCCCTGCTCATCCACGACAATACAGCGGTCCGCATCCCCGTCGAAGGCGAAGCCGATGTCCGCATGGCTCTCCCGGACCACGTTCTGCAGCGCCTCGATGTGGGTGGAGCCGCAGCCCACGTTGATGTTGCGGCCGTTGGGGGATGCCCCGCTCACGGTCAGATCCGCGCCCAACATCTCGAAGACATTGCGGGCGATCATGCTGGAAGCCCCGTTGGCGCAGTCCAGTGCGATCCGGTAGCCCCGCAGGGACTCCCTCGGGATGGAGGCCAGGTAGCCGATGTATTTGTTGCGCCCCGCCAGGTAGTCCTTGCAGACACCGACCTCGGCACAGGGCGGCATGGTCAGTTCGCCGTCGATGTAACGCTCAATCCGCGCCAGCACATCGTCGGTCATCTTCTCCCCGTCTTTGTTGAAGATCTTAATCCCGTTGTCGTGGTAGGGGTTGTGGCTCGCCGTCACCATGATCCCGACATCAAAGGCATCCACCTTGGTGATATAGGAGATGCTGGGGCTGGTGGTGACATGCATCAGGTAGGCGTCAGAACCCGCGGAGGTCACCCCGGCGGAGAGGCCATACTCAAACATGTAGCTGGAAACCCGGGTATCCTTGCCGATGACACAGCGCGCCGGCCGTCCTAACAGCTCTCTGTAGTACCATCCCAGATACTGGCCGATCTTCAGCGCATGCTCCACCGTCAGCGTCTCTCCCGCGCGCCCGCGGAAACCGTCTGTCCCAAAGTATTTCAGTCCCATCGCGTCCAACCTTTCTTATATAATAGTAATTTGTTTATTTTACCATAGTCCCGTAAAAAAACAACAAGGTGATTGAGTTTCCTCCGCAAGCCGCTTATAATAGACTGCGAATGTCGGGCCAGATTGTGGAAACGCGAAACAAGCTGGCAATCACAGAAGTAATTTGAGTCAAAGGAGTCATGAATCATATGGAAATGTTAAAGGCGATTGCCCTGCTGCTGGTGGGGTTTGTTTTTCTGATCAAGGGTGCGGATTTCTTCGTGGATGGCAGCTCCTCTGTAGCCAAGAAGCTGAAGGTGCCGTCCCTGATCATCGGTCTGACCATCGTCGCCATGGGCACAAGCCTGCCGGAGCTCTCCGTCAGTATCACCGCTTCCATGGCCGGCAGCAATGCCCTGGCCGTATCCAATGTCATCGGCTCCAACATCTTCAACCTGATGGTGGTGCTGGGTGCAAGCGCACTCCTGGCGCCGCTGGTGGTCGGTAAGGATGTATTGAAGAAGGATTTCCCCTTCTCCGTGCTCTGCGCCGTACTGCTGCTGGGGCTGGGGTATGTAGGCATGGAATTGGCACGGATTGACGGTGTGATCTTCCTGGCGATCTTCGTCGCCTTCCTGGTGAATCAGGTCCTCACCGCCATGAAAGCCCGCCGGGCCGCCATGAATGCAAACGAAGCCCCTGCAGAGGGTGACATCAAGGAAATCAGCATGGCGCTCTCCCTGCTCTTCATCGTGGGCGGCGCTGTGGCTGTCAAGTTCGGCGGTGACTGGGTCGTGTACGGTGCGAAAACCATCGCAGCCGCTTTCGGTCTCTCTGAGAATCTGATCGGTCTGACCATCGTCGCACTGGGCACGAGTCTGCCGGAGCTGGTGACCTCCATGGTGGCCGCACGGAAGAATGAGCTGGATATGGCCGTCGGCAACGTGGTAGGTTCCAATGTCTTCAATATCCTGATGATCCTCGGCGTGGCAGCAACCGTGAGTCCCATCGCCTTCATCATGGAGAATGTCATCGACATCGGCATCCTCATCGCCCTCTCCGTGCTGGTCTGGGTTCTGTGCTTCCGGAAGGGGCGCCTGGGACGAGGTGAGGGTGCGATCATGCTCCTCGGCTACGCCGCCTACCTGGCCTACATCATCATCCGGTAAGCCGCGCTCGCAGAGCGCATGGAATGCCCGATTCGACAACAGCAATCACTATGTCAGAATAAACAAGCGGTATGCCACTCTGGTTTCGTCGCATACCGCCTGTTCTGTGTAGTTATTCAGTTTTGGTGGATCCAGTCTGTTGTCTTACTTGCTGATGAACTTGTTCGGTACGGTGGCACCGGCCTTCTTCAGCTGTGCGGCTGCATCCTTGGAGAACTTCTCGCCGCTTGCCTTGGCCTTGATGGTGTTCTTGTTGCCCTTGAAGGCTTTCTTGTCGACGACCTCCAGCGCATCCGCCTGGCTGAAGATGATGTTCTT
>JAFSYF010000316.1 GCA_017443695.1 Butyrivibrio sp. | reverse complement strand
TTCTGCCGGCCCGTTTTTCTGTGTCTTCGTGAGGATCTTTGTCATATCCCGCAGGAGCTTCTCCCCTTCTGCAGGTATCTGCCGATATAATATTGTCCCCGGTGTACTCATGCCACTCCCTCATTCTGTTCCCTGCTCGCCCGGTAGTTGCCGAGAATCCTGAGGGAGGCTGCTTCCTCCCGCAGCCCGCGCAGTGCATTGATCACCGCACTGTCCGCCAGGTTTCCCTCGAAATCGATGAAGAAACGGTACTCCCAGCTGCGCTCGGGGATCGGTCTGCTCTCGATTCTGGTCATGTTCAGATCGTTATAGATGAAATGGGACATCAGGCGATACAGCGAACCGGCCTCATGCGGCAGCTCCATGCAGATACTGATCTTATCGGCATCCTCCTCATAGATTTTCTGATTGGTGACGATGATGAAGCGTGTGGCGTTGCGCTCCGACTGGTTCACGCCACGCAGCAGCACATCCATCCCGTAGATCCGGGCCGCATGCT
This sequence comes from Butyrivibrio sp., assembly GCA_017443695.1. GTDB lineage: Bacteria > Bacillota > Clostridia > Lachnospirales > Lachnospiraceae > Butyrivibrio. Next base: position 3,543 of record JAFSYF010000316.1, on the reverse strand, counting down.
CCGATGCGATGGCCGCCTGGGTGATATCGCCATCCTCCGCCACCTTCTTCACCGCAAAAGCATTATTCCGCATACTGATCTGTTCCCAGCTGTAGTCCTGCAGGAAGCGTGCACTCTGCATCAGCGACTGCGGATGGGAGTAAACCCTGCGTATATCCGTAATGGAGGAACCGGGGATGCCGATCAGACAGTGCCGGATGCGGATCACCTGTTCGCCGATGATATAGTTCTCGAACTCCGAAAGAAGGTCATAGATCTCGCTGACGATCCCTGCGGTGCTGTTCTCTATGGGCAGAACCGCATAGTCCGCGCTGCCCTCCTCGATGGTGCACATCGCATCCCGGAAGGTATCCACATGACAGACATTGGCATCCTCCCCGAAATAAGCCCGGGCAGCCTCCTCCGAATATGCACCCTCCGCGCCCTGGTATACCACGCGCACGCCCTTCCGCTCAATACGGTTGCAGCCAATGAAGGGAAGCCGGCCCTGTGCGCCTGCATTTGCGAGCTTACGGTACTGGAGCTTGCGGCTGACGCTCATCATCAGGCGAAACATCTCTTCCGCTCCGGTCCGGTTCAGATCCGTGTGGGTCATGGCCTTGACCGCCCGCAGCTTCTCCTGTTCACGTTCCCGGTCAAAGATCCGGCTGCCTGCGTTCAGCTTGACATCTCCGATCTGGTCGCAGATCTCCATCCGGCGCTCAAACAGTTCGACCAGCTGGCGGTCCACATAGTCGATCTGTTTTCTCAGCTCTCCCAGTTCCATAATGCACTCCTCTTGATACTGTACGACCCCGGGAGCACAACCCAGGCGGCCTGCTCGCGCTGCTGCAAGCTCGCGAACCACCTGAGGGGTGCTCCCGGGCCTCGACTGACAATGCGCTTCTTTTCAATTTTATGCGAAAAAAACCAAAGTTTCAAGATGACATGGATTATGATAGAATAATCACAAAGGAGGTTGTTACCCATGTCAAAAAAAGTACTGATCTTTATTATTCTCGGCCTTGTACTGGTCGGTCTCGGCATCGGCGTCACAGTCTCCATCCTGGGGAGCACCGTCCCCAAGAATCCGGATGGCACCGTCGGCGGCAATGCCGGCAATCTCCATAACGGCGGTCTCGTCCATGAGATGGACGGCAAGGTCTACTTCTCCAATCTGGCGGATGGCGAGTGCATGTACGTCATGAACGTCGACGAAACAAATCCCAAAAAGCTGACCGAGATGCGTACCTACTCCATCTGCGGTATCGGCAATTACCTCTTCTTCCATCAGGATTCCCTGAAGGGCAACGGTGGCGGCACCTTCGGCGGCACCGTCAAATTCTACGGGGTATTCCGCAGCAAGACCAATGGGAAAGATGTGGAATGTCTCTACCGGGATACCATCGATCAGGTTCAGCTCATCGACAACAGGATCTATTTCCGTGTCATCACAGGAGATCGTGCCGGGCTCAACAGCGTGGCCCCCAACGGAACCGACAACCGTCTGGACGTCCCGGATCAGATCAGCCCGGTCTGTGCGCAGGATGGCATCATCTACTACACCGGTACCACCAATGACCATTCGCTCCACCGCTACAACACCAGAACCGGCTCCACTGGGATGATTCTGGGCGGGAGCATCTGGTATCCCATCATCCAGGGCGATACCGTCTACTACATCGATGCGGCGGCAGGCTACCATCTGTGCCGTGCTTCACTGGGTTCCGGCAACGTCCAGACACTGACCTATGACCGGGTGGACAGCTTCAATATGACCTCAAATCGGATCTATTACTCCACCTCACAGGAGGGTGACCAGAGTCTGAAGACCATGAGCCTGGACGGATCCAACTGCAGGATCCTCGCGCCCGGTATCTATGCCAACATCAACCTGACATCGCAATATCTGTACTGCACCTCCCCGAACACGCCGGATGCGCTCTATCACTATCCACTGAACGGGAACGGTGGCTTGTCGCTGTTTCAGGCGCAGTAACAGTTCATAACTGGACAGTTACCATGTCATTCAATTCATATCTCAGGAAAAGGAGTCTACCCATGATCACCAACACCACGCCACCACTGCGCCATCTGATGAATCCGCTGGATTTCACTACGGATGAGCTGGAACAGCTGTTCCGGACGGCTGATCAGATCCGTTCTGACATGCCTGGATTTGCTCACCGGATGGACGGACGGATACTGGCGACCTGCTTCTATGAGCCCAGCACACGAACCCGCCTCTCCTTCGAGACCGCCATGCTCCGGCTCGGCGGCAAGGTCATCGGCTTCGCCGATGAATCCAGTTCCTCCGCAACCAAGGGGGAGAGTGTTGCGGACACGATCCGTGTGATCTCGTGCTTCGCCGACATCTGCGCGATGCGCCATCCGAAGGAGGGCGCGCCCATGGTGGCAGCCTCCCGGGCCAGAATCCCTGTCATCAATGCAGGGGACGGCGGACACCACCACCCCACCCAGACCCTGACGGATCTTCTGACCATCCGCTCTCTGCACGGTGGTCTCTCCGGATTCACCATCGGGCTCTGCGGCGACCTGAAGTTCGGTCGTACCGTGCACTCTCTGATCCATGCGCTTGTGCGGTATCCGGATATCCGTTTCATCCTGATCTCTCCTCCGGAGCTGCGGGTGCCGGATTACATCACGGAGATGCTGCGCGCCGGGAATATCCCCTTCCGTGAGGAGATCCGCCTGGAGGATGCGCTGCCGGAGCTGGATTTCCTGTATATGACCCGTGTGCAGAAGGAACGTTTCTTCAATGAAGAGGATTATGTACGGCTCCGGAATTACTATATTCTGGATGAACCCAAGATGGGTCTGGCACGGCCGGATATGTACGTGCTGCATCCGCTGCCCAGAGTCAACGAGATCTCCGTGGAGGTGGACGATGATCCGCGGGCCGCATATTTCGAACAGGTTCAGTATGGTCTCTATGTGCGGATGGCATTGATCCTCACCCTGTTGGACGAGACTGATGCCCATATCAACCACGGGCTGCTGCGCAGCTATTAAGGAGAAGAAAAATGCTGAATGTCGGAAAGATTGAAGAAGGATTTGTTCTGGATCACATTGAGGCCGGAAAGATCATGCAGATCTAACATCATCTGGGGATGGACAAGCTGGACTGCACAGTGGCCATCATCAAGAATGCCCGCAGCAACCGGATGGGGCGGAAGGACATCCTGAAGGTGGAATGTGACATCGATACCCTGAACCTGGATGTACTGGCGTTCATTGATCACAGCATCACCGTCAATGTGATCAAGGCCGGGGAGATCGTGGAGAAACGGGCGTTGACTCTCCCTCAGGAGATCCGGGATGTCCTGCACTGTCACAATCCACGCTGCATCACCTCCATCGAACAGGGACTGCCCCATATCTTCTATCTGGCGGACGCCGGACGGGAGATCTACCGCTGCAAGTACTGCGATGAGCGTTACAGCGAACGGCACCGCGGTTAACCTTCCACGAAACAGCGACAAAAAGCCGCACCCGAATGGGTGCGGCGCTGATCGTTGATGCGGTAAATTGTTAGGTGATAGA
>JAFSYF010000315.1 GCA_017443695.1 Butyrivibrio sp. | reverse complement strand
GGCGGACATACTTGACGAATTCTTCTGTCACGTAGTCGCCATCGGCATTCACCCATTCCCTCGGAACAAGCTTCACTTCATTGGCAATCTTGTGCACATCCTTGATGTCAGTCGTAATCTTATACGGATCATCCGAGGTACGGACCATGACGGCCATCTTGCCGGAATCGCCCTCGTCACCGGCCTTCACAGAGGCAGCACCGCATTCAAAAGCCTCCAGGATGTCCGCACGGCTCGCGCAGTGGCTGGCCGCACGCTGCAGTGTGGAGAACTCGATGGCACGGGTCTTGCAGCCGATCTCACGGGAGACAACCTCAGACAGATACCTTGCGGTACCGGACAGCTGCTTGTGGCCGAACGCATCGGTGAATTCCACCGCATTGCCCAGTTCGGAGATGTATTTCCCGTCCGCGGTATGGATACCCTCGGAAACGCACATGACCACACAGTTCTTCTTTGCTAACAGTTCCTTGCACTTGGCGATGAACTTGTCCACATCGAAGACCAGCTCCGGCAGATAGATGGCATCAGGGCCGTCACAGTCCTCGCCCTTGGCCAGTGCGGCAGAACCGGTCAGCCAGCCGGCATCACGTCCCATGATCTCCACGATGATGACCTGGCCCTTGGAGAGCTCCGGGCACCAGCCGTCACGGATGATCTCCTTAACGGAGGTTGCGATGTATTTGGCTGCAGAACCGAAGCCAGGTGTATGATCCGTGTGTGCCAGATCGTTGTCGATGGTCTTGGGGCTGCCGACGAAGCGGATCTTGGAGCCGGTGATGATCGCGTAGTCGGAGAGCTTCTTGATGGTGTCCATGGAGTCATTGCCGCCGATATAGATGAAGATATCAATCTCCATCTCTTCCAGGATCGCAAAGAGCTTCTCATAGAGTTCCTTGTCGTCATTGATCTCCGGAAGCTTGAAACGGCAGCTGCCCAGATATGCGGAGGGGGTACGCTTGAGGAGCTCCAGATCCAGACCGGTCTTTAAATGATCCGAGAGATCGATGTAGCGCTTCTCCAGCAGGCCCTGTACGCCGTGGATCATGCCATAGACCTTCTTGTATCCACGGTCCTTGGCGGCGCGGTATACACCGGCCAGAGAGGAATTAATGGCAGCGGTCGGTCCGCCCGACTGGCCGACGATAACGTTGCGTTTGACTTTTTGCATGGTATTCTCCCTTCTTGTGTGAATGGTCACAACAATTCATTATATGGAAACCTGCGTGACTTTTCAAGCATCTTTGATGGTTTTACAATACGGTTTTTGTGCTATTTGTCCGGAAAAAAATAAGGCAGAGACGGGGCAAATATGGTACGATGAAGAAAGGTATGAAAAGGGGGGAATGATGTGATGGGATCAGAACGGACAGATGAGAAATATTATGATGAGCAGGACCGGCGGAATACCCAGCGGATGCGTGAAGTGCTGGACACGCTGCCGCGGTTCTGCAGGCAGTTCTTCCGCGGGATAGAATCCACGACACAGGCCAGGACACGTCTGGCCTATGCATATGATCTGCGGGTATTCTTTGAGTTCCTGCATGCACGGAATCCTGCACTGGCGAAAAAACCGATCACGGAATGGCCGTTGGATGTCCTGGATCAGGTGGGTCGTGTGGACATTGAGGAGTATCTCGAATACATCTCGTTGTATGACAACCGGGAGGGACGTGTAACCACCAACAAAGCCCAGGGGAAAAAGCGAAAGATGAGCGCCCTGCGGTCCATGTACAACTATTTCTTCAAGTCGGAGATGATACAGACGAATCCGCCGTCACTGGTGGATATGCCCAAGCTCCATGAGAAGGAAATCGTGCGGCTGGAAGCCGATGAAGTGGCGATCCTGCTGGATCAGGTGGAGGACGGAACCAAGCTGACCAAGGGGCAGTCCCGTTTCCATGAGAAGACCAAGCTCCGGGATGTGGCGCTGATCACGCTGCTGTTGGGTACCGGCATCCGGGTATCCGAGTGTGTGGGACTGGATTTTGACGATATTGATTTCAAGAACAACGGGCTTCGGATCCACCGCAAGGGCGGTTATGATACGGTCATCTATTTCGGCGATGAAGTGGAGGCGGCACTGCGGGATTATCTGACGGAGCGCAGGGATATCGTGGCACAGCCCGGCCATGAGCAGGCGATATTTCTGTCTCTCCAGAACAGACGGATCACGGTGCGGTCCGTGGAAAACCTGGTGAAAAAATATGCGCGGAATGTGACGACGTTAAAGAAGATCACACCGCATAAGCTCAGAAGCACCTTCGGTACGAACCTGTACAATGAAACCGGGGATATCTATCTGGTGGCGGATGTACTGGGACATAAGGATGTGAACACCACGCGGAAGCACTATGCCGCGACGAATGATTACAACCGGCGGATGGCAGCGAGGGCCGTCCATCTCAGGACAGATTGATTTTTTTTTTCCGAAAGGGAGGGATGAACCAATGAGATACTATGTGGACAGTAATGCTGTGGCAGGCGGCGATGGAAGCCAGGAGAAGCCGTTTGTCCGGATTCAGCAGGCAGCGGACATCGCACGCGCCGGGGATGAAGTAATTGTGGCCCCGGGACTCTACAGAGAGGCCGTCGATCCGAAGAACGGCGGCGTCGAAGGAAAACCCATCGTCTATCGTTCTGAGCAGCCCTGGGCCGCTGCCATCACAGGTGCAGAACAGATCAGAGGCTGGGAGAAGCAGACCACACCGCCGGCCGGTGTCAGCGCAGGGAATGGTTCCGTCTGGCGTGTATCCATTCCGAATCGCCCGATGTTTGACGCATACAACCCGTATACCACACTGGTTTCCGGGGACTGGTTCATCGCCACTTACATCGCCCATACCGGGGAAGTCTATCTGAATGATAAGGCGCTGTATGAAGTCACGGATCTGAAGGAGGTTTGGGCGCCCCATGTAGCAAAAGGCAGCTGGGATCCGGACGGTTCCCTCTATACCTGGTATACCGAACAGGATACGGCAAATGATGCGACGATCCTGTACGCCAATTTCCATGATGCGGATCCGAATGAAGAGAATGTGGAGATCAATGTCCGCCGAAGCTGCTTCTATCCATCGGCGGAGGGCAGAGGCTATATCACGCTGTCCGGCTTTGTCATCAGCAAGGCGGCCACTCAGTGGGCACCGCCCACCGCCTATCAGGAGGGCATGGTCGGCCCGCATTGGTCACGGAACTGGATCATTGAGGACTGCGAGATCTCCCATGCGAAATGCTCCGGTATCTCCCTTGGCAAATATCTGCAGCCGGAGAACGATAACAAGTGGCTGAAAACCAAGTTCAAGGATGGTACCCAGACCGAACGGGACTGCATCTGTCAGGCACAGCGGGAGGGGTGGACCAAGGAAAACATCGGCCACCACATCATCCGTCGGTGCGAGATCCACGACTGCGGCCAGACCGGTATTGTCGGCCATCTGGGCGGCGTGTTCTCCCTGATTGAGAACAACCACATCCACCATATCAATGTGCGCCAGAATCTGGCCGGTGCAGAAATCGGCGGGATCAAGATGCATGCCGCCATCGACTGTGTCTACCGCCATAATCATATCCACCACTGCTCACGCGGCATCTGGCTCGACTGGCAGGCCCAGGGGACACGGGTCACCGGCAATCTGTTCCATGACAACACCCTGCCTTATGACCATCTGATGTGTCCGGAGGCCATGGCGACACTGGGAGAGGACATCTTCATCGAAGTCAGCCACGGTCCGACGCTGGTGGACAACAACCTCCTGCTGTCAGACCGTTCCCTGAAGCTCTGCACGCAGGGCGTGGCCGTGGTGCACAATCTGATTGCGGGCTCACTGACAGCGGTCAGCTGCGGTGTGAACAACGGAACCAGGACACTGCAATCACCGCGGTACACCCCCTATCATGTACCGCATCGCACGGAGGTTGCCGGCTTTATGACGATCCTGCACGGCGATATGCGTTTCTACAACAATATCTTTGTGCAGCGCCCGGTTCGTCCTTTCCTGCAGCAGCTTATGGATGACACGGCCAGAGGTGACAAGGCATGGGACGACAATAATGTACTGGTCGGCACGTTCCCCTATGAGAATTACCAGACCTACGATGAATGGGTGACGGAATTTGACGGCTACTGCGGTATGGGTTCAGCGCCCAGCGACCGTTACTACATTCCGTTGCCGGTCTGGATGAAGGGCAATGTGTATTACAACGGTGCGAAGCCCTGCTCGAAGGAAAAGGATGCCGTTGTAGTAGAGCGGCCGGTACGACTGGTACTGGAGGACAGGGAAGACGGCTGGATTCTGGATACGGATCTGTATGCCGATCTGCCGCAGAAACGTCCGTCAATGGTGGATTCTGAATGCCTTGGTATGGCCTTCGAGCCGGAGGAGTATTATGAAAACCCGGACGGAACAGCCATCACCTTTGATACGGATTACTATGGTGAGAAGCGGGGAGAGGGCTTCCCGGCGGGGCCGTTTGCTGTCTATGACGGGAAAAAATCCCTGTTCTGAACGACATCAATGAGGATTATGAACTGAAATCAGAAGGAGGAGCGGGTATGCGTGATACCAGGCAGCGGATCTGTATCATCGGGGGTGGTCCTGCGGGCATCTCTGCAGCGATGTACCTGGAGAAATTTGGCTATCGGAACTATGAGATCTATGAAAAGCTTGGCAGGGTCGGCGGAAAGAGCTATTCTCCGGTGATTCATGTTCGGAACAATGAAGCGCGCACCTTTGAGGCAGGCGCCATCATGGGGAACAAGATCTACTATGCCGTTCATGAGCTGGAGCAGTTCGCCGGTGTGACACATACAGACGGTCCGAATATGCGACGGATGTACCGGGATTCCTTCGGACAGGAGGTTTTTCCTTTCGATTCAAAGAAGGATTCGTCATTTGACAAGACCATCAGCCTCCTGAAGCTGAAGAAGCAGACGAAACGCTTCGTGGAGCTGATGAATACCAAATACAGGGGATATGACTGCTACGGACATGTGGGGGTGGCACAGGGACGTTACTCCGGCCTGTCCAGGGCGGAGGACAAGGCCCTGCGCCGCATCCACGGTGTCAATTTGAATCTGAAAGATCTTGCGATGCCCTTTGACAAATTCTGCCGGATCAATGAAGTGGAAGAGGTGATGAAGACCTGGATCGGCCCTTTTACAGCGCTGGGATGCGGCTATTTTGATGAGATCCCGTCAGCCTATGTTCTGAAGCATCTGAACACGACGGCGATGACAGAGTTCACCAGGATGCGGCAGTGGACCTGGAAGGACGGTACCCAGTCCATCTATGAGGCTGCCAACAGGAAGCTGGCAAACCCGGCTCATCTCCATACGGAAGTGGTGAAGGTGGAGCGTCCGGAGAATGAACCGATCCGGGTGACCATTGAGGATGCCGGCGGGGTTCATACAGAGGCTTTTGACCGTCTGATTGTGACAACACCTCTCAACTGGTTCATGGAATATGCGGATGCGAACGAGGAGGAGAGGGATCTTTTCTCCAGGATCCTCCATGAGAAGCTGGTGGATTTCATTGCAACCTTCGAGCCTGGCGACGGGCCGTCCATGTCCGGTTATATTCTTGACAATCTGACTCCTCAGACCCGCGGCCATGCCATGGTTTACTATCACCGCTGGGAGGAACTGGGGGATGACTGCCCCTGCACCGTCTATGCGCTGCGCAGTCACCTGGGTGACAAGGATGTGGACTATGATTATACCATCCAGATGATGGAAGAGGATATGAAGCGGTGCGGTTTCCAGATAAAAGAACGTCTCCACGAACAGGAGACCTATTCCTGTCCGCATATTTCCACAGAGGATTATGCGGCAGGCTGGTACGACAGGCTCGAAGCACTGCAGGGCAACAGAAACACCTTCTATGCTGGGGAAATCCTCTCCTTTGGTGATATGGAGGACACCTGCGCCTCCTCCCGGGATATCGTGGGACGTTTCTTTAAATAGTGGGACCGATTGGACAGGAGGGCAGCAGATGGCAACGAAACAGATCGATTTTCATAACGAAGAGCGCATGAAGGACTGGAAGATCGGCGATCCCATGATCAACGAACGCGATTACTGGCCGCCGGAGGATGAAGGGACGGAAGATCCCGAGAAGACTGAGATGGTCCTGAAGCTCGTCACAATGATTACGGACCGCTATGTCAAGAAATTCACCGGAAAGATCAATACCAGGGATCCTGAGTTCTGGGCGGTTAATCACATACTGACCAAAGAGGAGGTGCGGTTCTGTCTCTCCTTCAAGAAGACGCGAACCCCCTATACGGTGGATCAGCTGGCGCGGATGAACCATCTGTCCGTCCAGGAGACCAAAGCCATGGTTAAGCGGCTGTGCTGGATCGGCATCCTGGAGATGACCCGTAAGGAAGATGGCGCGAGGGAGAAGATGTACAACATTCCGATTTTCGTCCCTGGTTCTGCCGAGTTCATGATGATGAACGACAAGCTCACCGATGAGCATCCGGAGCTGGCCACCTTCTTCAACCTGATGACACAGATCCCGCTGGGCGGTATCACACAGATGGTCCCTCCGGGTGGTGCAGGCATCGGCATGCACGTCATCCCCGTAGAAAAGGCCATCTCCATGGAAAACCAGTCCGTATCGGTGGAGCACCTCTCACACTGGCTGAACAAATATGATAAATACTCCGTCGGGATATGCACCTGCCGGAAGCAGCAAACCATGCGTGGAGAAGGCTCCGGTGAGATTGAAGGGGAGTTCTGCATGGGCGTCGGTGACATGGCAGAGTACTGTGTTGACCGCGGAATGGGACGATACATCACCTATGAGGAGGCACTGGAGATCCTGGAGCGCGCCGAGCGTCATGGATTCGTCCATCAGATTACCAACATCGATGGCGAGAACAAGATCGTCGCCATCTGCAACTGTGCACCCGGTGTCTGCAACGCGCTGCGGACCTCCCAGCTCTACAATACGCCGAATCTGTCCGCCTCCGCTTATCGCGCCCACGTGGAAAAAGAGAAATGTGTGGCCTGCGGCAAGTGTGTGGAGGTATGTCCCGTCGGTGCGGCCAAACTGGGACAGAAGCTCTGTCATAAGGATGGCACGGAACAGACCTATCCCAAAACGGAGCTGCCCAATACGGAGAAATGGCCGGCAACCAAATGGAACTATGACTACCGTGATACATCGAAAATAAACTGTTATGATACCGGGACAGCCCCCTGCAAGACCGCCTGTCCGGCACATCTGGCGATTCAGGGCTACATCCAGATGGCAAAGGAAGGACGCTTCCAGGATGCGCTGAAGCTCATTAAACAGGACAATCCTTTTCCAGCTGTCTGTGGCGCCATCTGCAACAGACGGTGCGAGGACGCCTGTACACGCGGCACCATCGATGAACCGCTTGCCATCGACGAGATCAAGAAATATATCGCCAGTCTGGATCTGAACGAAACCGAACGTTATGTCCCGTTGTGTGAGAACGATGAGGGAAAATTCCATACGGAGAAGATCGCTGTGATCGGTGGAGGACCCGCAGGTCTGTCAGCCGCCTATTATCTCAGGATGCATGGCTATCCGGTGACTGTCTATGAGAAGGAGAAGCGGCCCGGCGGTATGATGCTGAACGGCATACCGAGTTTCCGCCTGGAGAAGGATGTGGTGGCCGCAGAGATTGATGTCCTGCGGCAGATGGGGGTAGAGTTCGAATGCGGTGTGGAGGTCGGCAGGGATGTCACCCTGGATGAGCTGCGTGCCAGAGGGTTCCAGGCCTTTTATATCGCCATCGGTATGCAGGGCGGAAGGATGACAGGGGTTCCCGGCGAGGATGCCAGGGGTGTCGAAACCGGTGTGGACTTCTTACGCCGGATGAACCTGAAGGATCAGGGTAAGCTTTCCGGCAGAACGGTCGTGGTGGGCGGTGGCAATGTCGCCATCGATGTGGCACGCTCTGCAATTCGTGCCGGCTCCTCCAGTGTCACCATGCTGTGTCTGGAATCGGACAGCGAAATGCCCGCTGCGAAGGATGAGGTGGCAGAAGCAAGGGAAGAGGGGATCTTCATTGAGAACGGCTGGGGACCGAAGGAGATCATCAAGAATGAGGACGGTACGGTGAAAAGCATTGTTTTCAAGCGCTGCACCAGCGTCTATGATGAGGAGCACCGTTTTTGTCCGCAGTATGATGAGAATCAGACCAAAACAATCGAGTGTGAGAATATCCTGTTGTCCATTGGACAGTCCGTGCAGTGGGGAGAACTGTTGAAGGGCAGTAAGGTAGAGCTGCGGCCCAACGGCTGTGCCATGGCAGATCCGGTGACCTATCAGACCGCGGAGCCGGATATATTCGTGGGTGGGGATGTCTACCACGGCGCACGCTTCGTCATTGATGCCATTGCAACCGGTCGTGAGGGATATGTATCCATCAATCGATTCGTCCATCCGGGCAATAGTCTGACCATCAACCGGGATCTGCGCCAGTTCATCGAGCTGGATAAGGAGGACATCCAGGTGGAGGGATTCGATCAGGCCAAGCGCCAGCTGCCCGGACATAAGGAGGGAATTGCAAAGGAAACCTTCAAGGATCTGCGCCTGACTTTGACCAGAGAACAGGTGCAGGAGGAGGCCAGACGCTGCCTGTCCTGCGGTGCAACCACCGTGGATGAAAATCGCTGCATTGGCTGTGGTCTGTGCACAACCCGCTGCGAATTCGATGCCATCCACCTCACAAGGGATGTTCCGGCGGCCAGTAAAATGGTCCGGACGGAGGACAAGCTGCAGGCATTGCTGCCATATGTTGCGAAACGCGGAGGAAATATCGCTGTCAATCTGATAAAAAAACGGAAGAAATGAATGTTGTAATTTGAAACGGAACAAAACACCGGGAGTGCAAAGCCAGTAATGGCAGGCGCTTCCGGTGTTCCTTATTCGCAAAACACAGGTTTTACGAAATCTTATGACAACTCATCCAGCGTTTTGCCATAGCCATCCATGAAGTCATTGATGAATTCACGGACCTCAGGCAGTTCCTGTTCCATGGCATATAACGATTTTCTTGTGGTTTCTTTTGCCGTCTTGAATTCTGAGTTGCCGGCTTTTTCTTCTTCAATGCATTTGATATATGCGGATAACTTGTCCGCTGCTTTGACCAGACGACGCAGATATGATTCGTCAGGCCCTTCCTGTGGCTTAAATATCCTCTCGAAGTCTGGGCGCAGATCCTCCGGCAGCTTATGCAGCAGCTGAATATCCGCAATGGCCTCCACCTGTTTATAGGCTTCTTTAATTTCCTGATTATAATATTTGACCGGCGTCGGCATATCACCTGTAATGATTTCAGATGCATCATGGTACAGACCGATCAACGCAGCCCGTTCACAGTCCAGTTGTTTGCCAAAACGACGGTTGCCGATCACGCATAATGCATGGGCGATCATGGCAACCTCCAGGGAATGCTCCGACAGCGTTTCCTGTCTGGAATTGCGCATCAACGCCCATCGCTCTATGTATTTCATTCTCGAAATAACAGCAAAGAAATTGTAAGTCATAGTATTACAAACCAGAGGATCACAAATTCGTGAAAGAAAATTCTTTCATCAGGTTTATGTTCTTTTTTGCATCGACCGACCAGATCAATATCGACTGGTTTGGTTGCTGTTGATCAAAACGGTCAAAACTGACTGGTTCAATCAATTCTTGATATCAATATGTGCCCGATGATCACCCTGCTTCTCATAATCCTCCACATACTGAATGATGAAATCCGCTGTGCCATCAATGCCGAGGACATCCGAATTGATGCAGAGATCGTAGCTGTCCGCCTTCCCCCACTTTTTGGAGGAATAATAATTGTAGTAGCTCTGGCGCTGTTTATCCTTCTTGACCAGCATCTCCAGCGCCTTATCCTGCGTTTTGATGTCGTCGAAACGATCCATGACACGCCGGATCTTGGAATGCTCATTGGCGTAGATAAAGATATTCAGCACATTCTCCCGGTCTGCCAGGGCGTAGTCCGCACAGCGGCCGACGATGACACAGGGTCCCTCGTCTGCGATCTTCTTGATCGTATCAAACTGCGCATGGAAGATCTTATGACTGATGGGCATATCAACGAAGGATGATGAATTATAACCGAAGCTGTATGTATCAATAACAAGATTGTAAAGGAATGAATTGGTAGGTCTTTCGTCGTGGTTCATGAGGATCTCTTCACAAAAACCGCTCTCTTTGGCAGCTCTT
>JAFSYF010000314.1 GCA_017443695.1 Butyrivibrio sp. | reverse complement strand
GTTCGCCGTGGCGGTGATGTTCGATCGTACCGCAAGGAAACGCAACGCGGTTGCGGGCCAGCCACCGGAGCGGCTGTTCTCCACCCGCAGGGTCGTCATCATCGGTGTCTTCTCGGCCATCGCCACGATCCTGCATTATCTGGATTTCCCGGTGTTCTTCGCACCGGGCTTCTACAAGCTGGATTTCTCGGAGCTGCCGCCCCTCATCGCGGGCTTCGCCTTCGGGCCGGTGGCCGGTGTGATGATCGAGTTCATCAAGATCCTCTTAAAGCTCCTGTTAAAGGGTACCTCGACGGCCTTCGTCGGGGATCTGGCCAATTTCGTCGTCGGCTGCAGCTTCGTCCTGCCGGCCACGGTACTGTATCAGATGAAGAAGTCCCGGAAGACGGCGCTGCTGTCCTGTATCCTGGGGACCGTGGTGATCACGGTGTTCGGATCCGTGTTCAATGCGGTGTATCTGCTGCCGGCATTCTCCGCGCTGTACGGGATGCCCATGGATGCGCTGATCGGGGCCGGTACCGCCATCAATCCGCGGATCACGGATGTCACCAGCTTTGTGATCCTGGCGGTGGCGCCCATGAATCTGCTGAAGGGTACGATGATCTCCGTGATCACATTGCTGGTTTATAAGAAGCTGAGTCCGATTCTGAAGAAGGAGTAATGGAACGGAGACCGTTCTTCGGGCTGTTTTGAACAGATACTAAAAATCCGGTTGATTTGTTATATATAGTGTTACAAATGGAGGGTGATTATGCACCTGGAAGTACGGGATGCAGACGCGCATACGGTAGCAGAAGCGGCAGGAGACCGTGAGGTATTCCTCGCCTGGGAGGGGGTGTATGCCCCGGGATACACCATTGTGATGAGCGGTCTCGTGCCGGCGCAGTTCTACAAAGTGCGCGTGGATGCGGGTTTGGCGGAGGCGCTGGTCTATATCACAAAAGATACCGTGTGTTATCATATTCCTTTCGGTGAGGGCAAGACGGGGCATCCGCCGCAGGCCTTCACCGGGGAGCGGCATTATCTGTCCATACGGATGGCAGAAACGGCCGATGTATGCACGTACAGGAATCTGGCATTGAATCCGCTGGATCAGCACGGTGATCAGGCGGAGGGGATCTATCCCCATGCCTCCGCCAATGTGGAGACCCGGGGGGAGGCTGTCTTCGCCGCGCGCAATGCCATCGACGGGGTGATCGCACCGCTGTCCCACGGGGAGTGGCCCTATTCGTCCTGGGGGATCAATAGGGATCCGAACGCGGCGCTGACGCTGGATTTCGGGCGGTCCGTGGACATCGAGCGGATCTGTCTGTATACCCGGGCGGATTTTCCCCACGACAGCTACTGGACCGGTGCGACGTTTATCTTCTCCGACGGCAGTCAGGAGCGGGTGGAGATGGTGCGGGAGACCGTCCGTCCGCATGTGTTTGAGGGCCCCCGTTTCTGCAAGAAGGGCATTACCCGCATCACCCTCCAGGAGCTGATCAAGGCGGCGGATGAGAGTCCTTTCCCCGCACTGACCCAGATCGAGGTATACGGGAGAGAGAGTGGGATTTCACGGGACCAGACAAGCATTTGATATCATGTTACTGTTCAGTGCCGAGCCATGCACTCCGCTGCATGGCGCACGAGGTCCAGTGGACCTCGGTATTGCGCCGACCGAAGCGAAGCGTAGAACTGCGGCCCAGTGTTTGGATTCAGCCGATATCATGCGATATTCTCGCTCTTCTTCCCTTTTTCTTTCCATTTTTCCTCAAATAATGCTATAATGATTATGGACTGTACTCTGGAATGAGGCGCATCGGTTCGGGATCCGTTCTGAACCGTACCCATGAGGTCATTCTTTCAATGGAAACACTGAGCGTAATGGAGACACTCCACCGCCTGTCGGTGCTGTTGACATCCTTGATATTCAATATTGCTCTCTATTCGCTGGTTGTCGTGCAGGAGAAGAGGGGCGAACGTGGAAACCGCCGGTTCCGCGAGGTTGTTTTTGCGGTTCTGTTCGCCAATGCCGTGACCTGCATCGCCAATTTCATAAATTATGCGGATATCGGCGAAGATGTGCCCCGGCTGATCAAGCTCCTGTCCGTGATGTGCCTGTATCTGGCCAATATGTATCTCACATTCTTTTTTTGCCGCTACATCGAGAGCTATTTCGGCGAGAAGGATGCCGGCAATCCCATTCTGCATGAGTTCAATACGCTATGGATCATCCTGATGACCAGTGTCACAGTCATCTATTATCTGTTCAAGCTGCCCTCGATCTATTCTCCAAACTGGACGCCGGCGCCGGTTTTCGGCATGCGTATGCTGATCGGTTATGTGACGGAGCTGTATTATCTGCTGTATGCGCTGGTGTTCTATATCCGGCGGCGTTCCATGCTGGCGGAACGTGTACAGACAACGGTGGTCTGGAGCTTCTTCATCACAGTACTTACGATTGTTCTGGAATACTTCAATCCGACGGATATGCTGGTGAATTATCTGGGTGCCTCCATCGGGCTCTATTTGTTCTACTATGGCGTGGAGACGCCGGACTACCGCAACCTCCAGCAGACCATGCAGGAGCTGGAGCTGGCCAAACAGCAGGCGGAGGAGGAGCGGATCCGTGCCGATCAGGCCAATCTCGCCAAATCCGAGTTCCTGGCGGAGATGTCGCATGAGATCCGGACGCCCATCAATGCTGTGCTGGGCATGAATGAGATGATACTCCGGGAGAGCCAGGAGGCACAGATCAATCTGTACGCGCAGAATGTGGAGAGCGCCGGTAAGAGTCTGCTCTCCATTATCAATGATATTCTGGATTTCTCCAAGATCGAGGCGGGCAAGATCGAAATCGTGGAAGGGGAGTATCAGCTCAGCTCGGTCATCAATGATGTGAGCAATATGATCTTTTTCAAGGCCAGGAAGAAGGGTCTGGATTTCAAGATCACTGTGGATGAGACGATCCCGGACAAACTCTACGGCGATGAGGTGCGCATCCGCCAGATCATCGTCAATGTGCTGAACAATGCCGTGAAGTATACGGAGCATGGGTATGTCCAGCTGGATATCCAGGGCTCCAGGGTGCCGGCCCTGGAAGGGGAGATGCGGGATCTGCTCCGGCTGGAGATCGCCGTGACCGATACCGGCATGGGCATCCGCAGGGAGGATATGGACAAGCTCTTCCGTAAGTTCGAGCGGATGGATCTGGATCACAACAAGACCATCGAGGGGACGGGGCTGGGCCTCGCCATCACCCAGCATCTGCTGAGCATCATGGGCGGCGATATCAAGGTGCAGAGTGTCTATGGATCGGGCAGTACCTTCACGATCATCCTGCCGCAGCATGTCGTCTCAGAGACGCCCATCGGTGATTATAAGGAGAAGGCGCGGCAGACCGCGAATGAAAACGCCCGTTATCATGAGGCGTTCCGCGCACCGGATGCGCAGATTCTGGTGGTGGATGATACGGAGCTGAACCTGCAGGTGGTTGAGACCATGCTGAAACGGACGCAGATCCAGATCGATACCGCACTCAGCGGCATCGATGCTCTGGTCCTGACGAAGGAGAAGCATTACGATCTGATTCTGATGGATCAGCGGATGCCGGAGATGGATGGTACCCGCGCGCTGTTTGAGATCCGCCGCCAGAACCACGGTCTGAACCAGACGACGCCTATCATCTGTCTGACGGCCGATGCCGTCATCGGCGCCAGAGACCGGTATATGGGCAAGGGCTTCACCGATTATCTGACAAAGCCCATCGAGGGGACTTCGCTGGAGGCCATGCTGTCCCGTTATCTGCCGCCGGATAAGGTGCATCATCTCTCGGAGGAGGAGCTGGCAGCTGATTCTTCCACCAATAATATCCGGAAAGAACCCTCAGCGCTGTTCCGGCTCTATGAGTCCTGCGACAAGCTCTCCTATATGGATGCGATCCACTATCAGCCGGAGGATCAGTTGATAGAGATTCTGCGCAGTTTCTATGAGAGCATTCAGGTGAAGTCAGACGAGATCGAGACGCTGCTGGCTCGGGACGATATCTCCACCTATACGACCAAGGTGCATGCCTTAAAGAGTTCTGCGCGGATGCTGGGGATCAATGATCTCTCAGAGCAGGCCCGGTATCTGGAGGCGTGCGGGGATCGCGTACAGTCCTCTTCGGAGGAGCCGGAGGGCATAGAAGCCCGCCATGAGATCAATACGCGCACGCCGCAGCTGCTGAAGGATTATCGTGCACTGGGGGGAATTCTGGCATCTCTGTTTGAAGAAGAGAAGGGTTCTGCCGCACAGCAGGCGGCAGCTGTCATTGAAGCGCAGGAGGATATCACACCCGAGGCGCTGAGTGAGCTGATCGAGGCGCTGCAGGCCTATGCTTCCATGCTGGATTACGAGGATATGGAGGAGGTACTGAAAGAGGCCCGGAAGTATCGTCTGCCGGAAGAGGAGCAGGAGAGGTTCGCCAAGCTGGAGCAGGCCGCCCATGCGCTGGATACGGACAGTATCATGAAGCTGCTGGGGATGTGATGTGATTACCAGGGTCAAACTTTATGGCGTTTGATCTGATTGTTCCGTAGTTGTGTTTGTCGTTTCTGTCGAATTTGTTGTGTTTGTCGTATTTGTTGTTGTATCTGTCGTATTATTCCTGATTGTAACAAAGTGCTGAATCGCATAGCCACCATTACTGAGCGGGTAATATTCCACATGGATGGAGTATCTTTCCCAGTCAAAGGTGAGTTCACTCATGAATGGCAGATTTTCTTTTTTGCTGAACTCCGCGTCGATCTCGTTGAGTACATGCGGGTCACCAACGGCATTCCAGAAGGTGTAGCTGCCGATGCCCATCTCGTTGATCCGCCGGCGGCAGTCGTCGTTGTAGGCCTGCAGGGAACCCAGCAGATCCGCCTCTGTCAGACCGTAATCCGTGATGTTATGCGTTCCGTCCGGAAGCTGGGCGGCGGGATAGTAGCTCTTATCCTCGAGGCCGCGCCAGGTGGTACCCTGGCAGGCCGGCAGATATACCGAGAGATCCCGTCTGGCATGGGTCTTGCGGAAATCCGTATCCGCACGGTTGAACCAGTCGTAGACCACTTCGTCTCCCTGATCATCCCAGGTCACATCCACATTGTAGTATTCCCCGTCCAGACAGACGATGTTCCATGCGTGTTCCTCTCCGGCATAGCCATGACAGTAGTAGCAGGGGATGGAGAGCTGCTGCAGGATGTACTGCATGGCCCGGGCATAGCCGGCGCAGACGGTCTTGCCGCGGACCACAGAACTGTATGCGCTCTGGTTCATGTCCGCTTCCAGATCATAGAAGGTGCTGCCCGCCAACGCGTCATGGACGTATTTCTCCCGCTCATAGTTCGAACCGGTCGCCCTGCGGATGATACGGTTCGCCTCGGTCTCAAAGGTGTTCTGGGCGGCGGTCAGGTCCGCGGCTGTGGGATAGAAGATGATCTCGGCCTGTACGACCTCGCCACCATAGGTGACCCAGCCATAATAGCCGGCATCCACCCAGAAGAGTTCCGGGTGATCGCAGTAGACCGCTTCAAAGGCGTTGTCGAGCTGGTACTGGGAGCATTCCACCGCAGGCTTGAAGGGGGCGAAGAGATCCCTGGCATTGGCATAGATCTGCCGGTAGAGTGCCTTGCCCACATTATCCAGCATCTGATAATAAGGATAGTACAGCGCATCAAAAACGAGGCCGTCCCCGGTGTTGCCGACCGTGGCAGATTCCCGCAGCTCATCCGCGCGGATGGGATCCACGGTCTCATAGGTTCCGGCCAGGCTGATATAACCACCGGTCTCCACATGGGATGGTGTTTCAATATAGACCTCAGAGGGGCGCAGGTAGTCGATCTGCAGATCTTTCTGCAGACCGGCACGCTTCAGGAGCTCCAGTTCCGTTTCGGACAGGGGTCCGTTCTGCTGGTCATCAGACAGATTCAGGCCATCAGATGCCGTCTGCGCATCTCCCTCTGAAGATTGCGCTAAACCCGTCTGTTCCGCCTCGCCCGCAGGAACATCATTTCTGGCAGCACCTATCACAGGAAGAACAGCGGTTGATTGTCCCAGATTCGCCGCCGTACCGGAGATGACAGAGGCTGCATTATCGAGCGCCTGTCCGGCAGCGGATACCGCTTCTGAGGCCTCATCCAGTGCCTGGGCAGCCTGGTCTGTCGGGACGGTGGCTACCACTGTGGCTTCGTTGCTGAGCTGCTCACCCGCAGCAGCAACTGCCTGTGCTGCCTCCTCGAGATTCTCCGGATTCTCTTTCTTAGGAAACTTCGGAAGGAGCTGTGACCATTTGAAATCCTCGGGGAATATACTGCCTATTGCCTGGCTGACACCGGGATTCACCGCACTGACCAGAATCAGGATCAAAATCAGTCCAAGAACCGCCATAACGCCATATAAGATTTTCGTCGCGATTTTCATGGCATTCATTCTACCACTTTGCAACAGGAATCACAACCTCGGGTGCAGCCGATTCCGCCGCAACGCTTCGGAAAAGCCGCGTTTAGCGCATAGTTGAATCGTGGTTAGATTTTTATGTTCTGGCAGTGGTCGTAAGTGGTTATGGAGGCCGGTTATTGACCGACTTGGTTGGTATATACCTTAGATGCCCGTATTTAAGCCGTTTTTGGGGCTATGGGTCTGCTCTGTGGTATTTATTCGAACCAGTACTTGCTGTATCCGGCGATTCTGCCCGTTTGGGACAGGTCGATCCTCTGAAACATGCATCAGCGCCGCTTTTCATGTGGTTAACGGTATTTCGTTAATCCTCGTTGGCGGCGCTGTTATCGGAATTTCGTTTATTCGATTTTTACCGGATTTCTTTGGATTTCTCCATATTTCTTTGGTCGTGACGTAACAGCAGTTCAGGACTCGATCCAAACTGTTGCGATTTTACCCCCGCCAGATCTCTGAGAGGTTCCGCATGATGCCCGCGGCGATCTCCGGCTTGTTCATGGAATACACATGGATGTGGTTCACGCCGTTGGCAATCAGGTCGATGATCTGCTCTGAGGCATATACGATGCCCGCCTGTTTCATCTTCTCCGGGTGGCTGCCATAGCGGTCGACCATGTTGCGGAAGCGCTGCGGGATGGTGGATCCGGACAGCGCCACGGAACGCGCCACCTGCTTCTCATTGGTGATCGGCATGATCCCCGGCAGAACCGGCACAGTGATGCCTTTCTCACGGATTCTGTAGAGGAACTGATACAGGAGCTGGTTATCAAAGAACATCTGCGTTGTCAGGAAGTCGCAGCCTGCCTCCACCTTGGCCCGCAGGTGCTCAATATCCTCCGACTGCCGGGCACATTCCACATGGCCCTCCGGATAACAGGCTCCACCGATGCAGATCTCCGGATCCAGGGCGCGGATATCTCTGATCAGCTCGGCTGCATAGGCATAATCCTCCGCTTTGCGGCCATCCTTCGGAATATCTCCCCGCAGCGCCATGATGGATCGCAGTCCCTTCTCCTGATACAGGCGAACCATCCGGCGCACATCGTCCTTCGTCGCCGAGACGCAGGTGAGATGTGCCAGCACCGGAACCTGGTGTTTGTCCTGGATCTCTCCTGCCAGCTCCGCGGTGTTTTTTGTGTTGCTGCTGCCGCCCGCACTGTAGGTCACACTCATGAAGTGTGGCTGGAGTGCAGCGATTTCAGAGGCTGCCGCAGCCACTTTGTCGAATCCGTCATCCGTTTTCGGCGGAAATACTTCAAAGGAGATGGTGATTTCATTGTCACGGAGTACATCTCTGATATAAGGCGCCTTGTAGTTGTCCATATCACTTTTATCCTTTCTTTTTCTTCGATTATAACATTTTTATCCTTCCATCTGCGCAATTGTTCAAAATCAATTATGGACTGTGATGCATCATCTTTGTCATCTCTCTGACGCGGATGTGGTCAGTCTCATTTTTGTCCCGTGCAGTCAATAGGATTTATTCTTACTTTTCCTGATTTTTGTGGTCTGTTTCGTGGATACATTGACTTTTATGGTCGGTATTCAGTGTTGTCTTAACTGGTCAATATCTATGGTTCCTATTGCGATTTTCTATATTGACTCATTTGGTTATTTCCGTTCTCTTTTTCGGCGTTTTTCCTGGTTTTCAGGGTCTTCCGAGGCCCTCCGAGGCCTTCCGAGGCCTTTCCTCCCCTGCCAGCCACTGTTTCACTGGCTTTTTGTGGTGTTGTTATATTAGTCAAAGCCCAGTTCTCTGCGGTATATGATGCGATCACGATCAGAATAGACGTTAAATATCACCTTTTGGATCACCGGATAGCCCTTCATTGCGTTTTTTACGGTCTCCACGGCGATTTTGGCTGCTTTTGTGGGTGGAAATTGAAATGCGCCGCCCGTTGAAATGCAACTGAAGGCCACCGTTTCACATTCATTTTCTGCCGCCAGTGCCAAACAAGCTCTGTAACAGGATTCCAGGGCCTCTTCTTCCCTTTTTGTAAGCTCTGTTGTTACAACGGGTCCGACGGTATGTATGACATATCTGCAGGGCAGATTGTACGCCGGCGTGATTTTGGCGCCTCCAGCGGGCTCATCGTGGCCCTGTTTCTGCATCAGTTCATTGCATTTGATCCGCAGCTGCACGCCGCTCATGGTGTGGATCATGTTGTCAACACAGGAGTGCAGAGGCTGAAAACAGCCCAGAAGCTGCGCTGTCGCGGCATTTACGATGGCATCGCAATGCAGGGTTGTGATGTCTCCCTGCCAGAGTACCAGCTGCGGATCCAGCGGCGATCCCTCCAGCTCCGACGCTTCTGTAATGCCCTTTGCCCGCGTCATCTCGCGTAACAGCGCATCCTGGACCTCCAGGAACTCCCATGATGCCTCGTATGGCGGGCGCAGATTGAACAGGGAGCGCAGCAGCCGCCATTGCCCCTCTTCGTCCGTCGGTATCTGATGTCTGCGGTACTCCGGGATCTCGTTCTGGAGCTCCCCGATCAGGTACAGACGCCGCTCCTCCTGGCTCATGGTCTCCGCGCCGAAGGTCAGCCCATCCTCCGGGATGGCCTCCTCTCTGTTCCGCAGCTCCTGCTGTAATTGCTCCAGATTACAGCCTTTCAGCTCCTCTTCCATGCTTTCCTGCGCCTCCGCGAACCGCGGGCCCAATAAGAACTGGATATTGCGGCCTACCGGGCACAGCGGATTGGCCTGTTCATGGACGCGGAACAGCCCTTTTCTGGATACCGCCTCCACGGCACGGTACACATCGTACATCGAAATCTCTGAAAGCGGCACCAGGAGCCGGATTCCGCCCATTCCACGCTTCGCACGGATCAATCCAGCGTCTCTGAGCTGCAGTAACAGCTTGCGAACGATCACGGAATTGACATTTGTACTGGCTGCCAGCGCGTCACTGGTGACTCTTTCTTTCTCGCTGAAGTAGTCAACATAAAGTAAAATGTGAATTGCGAGGGCTAATCTGCCGGAAATTTGCATGCTGTCGCCTCCATTCGTAATAATTATAGTTACGAATTAGTGTACCCTATTTCTTTTGTAATTGCAAGTGTTACAAAGTATTTTTTGCATTCAGATTTGCAGATTTGCGATTTTTCTCCTATAATTTTATAAGGAGTGTCATAAAAATACGAATTTTGCAATACAGAGGTTCCCATGGAATATCCTACCAAACTGGCTACTTACTACTCCATCCTGCGCAGTCGGTTCCCCGCGGAGATGTGGGAATACAACAACTGCCTGGAACTCGTGTCCCGGCATTCCCCGGAACATGAGCTGGAACAGTACTTTCTGCGGTACAGCTACGCATTTACCGTTCTGCGGGAGCAATTCGCGCATGCCCGGACCACCCAGCCGCTGATCCTCTCAGATCGTGTCGGCCTGATGTGGATCGCCTGTTATTCCAGACCCGACCATATTCCACAGCACCTCTATGTATTTGGTCCCATCTTCTCCGGCGACGGCATGAAGGAGGTACTGATCTCCAGCTTCTTCGGCAAGTCACCGCAAATCGCACTTTGCAGTGTTCTGCAACGATTTCCGGTTATACCGATGAATGAGATGCTCGATATCGCCACGATGATCCATTATTGTATTACCCAGGAGACCATCCCTCCGTCTGAGGTACTCTACCGTCCGGATCCCAAGCTCGGGGTCCGTGACCCGGAGGAGTCTACTGCCGTTCCCGCGGATCTCGGTCTCACACCATCCTTCTATGACTGGATGATGGAGGGGATCCGCAATGGGTCTCCCATCGAACCTCTGTTGTCCGTCGGCCTGTCCGATCTCAGCGGATATGGCCATTCCGATGAAGAGATCCTGTCTCACGCCCAGCCTGCAACCATCATTCTGGCTGACCGGATGCTGCAAAGTGCCATAACGGTTGGTATGCCGCCCAAACTCGGCCAGAACCTCCGGGACCGTATGATCCACCGGATCTATGCCTGTTCATCGCCTATGGAACTCTCCGGTCTCCGGGTCTCCATGTATACAGATTATGCGCGTCTGGTGCAGCGGTACCGGGACTCTGGTGCCCTGTCCCGCCCAATTCAGCTCAGTTGCGATTACATCCGGATGCATATAACGGAACCCCTGCCTCTGCAGACGCTGGCGGAGCTCTGTGGTTACACGGAATACTACTATTCCCGTAAATTCAAGCGGGAGGTGGGCCTCACCCCCTCCGAATTCATCAATCAGACGAAGATCTTCCACGCCAAGCTTCTATTGAAAGATTCCAACGATTCCATCCAGGCGATCAGCGAGCAGCTGCAGTTCTCCTCCCGGACCTATTTCACCCGGGTATTCGAGGAACTCGCCGGCGTCACCCCCTCCAGCTACCGTAAATCCGCGCGTCAGGCCAAATAACTGCCCCATCGGCATGCATTGGTATGCGGCGCTCTGTGCGCTCGTGCATATCTATGCATTTCATGCATATTTTATGGCTTCCGGTTTATAACCAGGCCTGTGAATTCGTCTCCGGCCGTTCGATCTGGCAAACATGTTGTCCCGCCCTGTACCCTCCATTTCCTCTGTATGCCCTTGTTTTCGCGTTCTAAACGCTTCTGTACGGGCTTTTCTCCTATATATCCGGGTGATGCGCCCTGTATGCCTCCAATCGATTCTGAGGGTCTGTGAGGAGCTTCAGTTTTTCCTTCCGTGATAGCTTTTTGATCTGAAGCTCCCTTTTCAGAGCCAGACTCTTCGTTCCGCATTCCTCCAGATAAACCAGGGTCACCGGACGGCGACTCCGGGTATATTTGCTGGCGGTTCCATTTCTGTGGGCCGAAAGTCTGTGCTCGATTCGATCTGTCCATCCACAGTAGAGACTGTTGTCTGCGCATTCCAATAAATAGACCCAGGCATGTCCGGTTTCTTTTTCGATCTTTTCGATTTTTCTGGCATTTTGATCCGTCATATGCTGTTTGCGCCGCTCATCTGTTAAATAGCAGTCGTTGTCCATTATTTGCCGCCCGTTATAGTCGTTTTTGCATGATCCTGCGATTTATGCTGCATTTTTGTCCTTTTATTTTCCCAACTGGTTCAGCGGTTCTGTTGCTGCTTTGGTTAAATCTTTATTTAATCTGTACCCCTCGGAAACTTAGGCTTCTTTATATCGCGTCATTTTGTCGATTAATCCTAACTTTTATGTGTTGACGATTTGACTGGCAACTGCTCCATTTATTTCCATTTTTCTCCCAAATTTGATTCGAGCTTTCCGGTTTTCCCATTGACCTGGATGGTAAATTTTCTTCTCCTCTATTTTGTTCTATCCCATTTCATCTTTTGCCATCGAAAATTGACTATTTACGCGGTATTTTTCATTGACTTGTTCAGTCGTCCTCGTTTCCAGACCGGTCGATATTTTATTGTTTTTTCGCATTTTTACTATCGTATTGTTGATAATTTTGCAAGTTATCCACAATTCCCACAATTTCCTGTGTATTTCCATTTGTTAAGTATTGATTTTGACGTATAATCTGGATTTTATTCCGCGTTTTGGATCATGGATTCAACAATATCTTCCATCTTGCCCGGATATATGACTCTTTCAACAGATCTCCTGGTGTAGAAGCCTCTTTTCTGTTCACGTAACAACAGTACACGGAATCCCAGGGGACGATCCTCCATCTGGGTAAAGGGTTGTTCTTCATAGATGGTTATTTTAGTCATGCCACGCCGGAAGCAGGGGTATTCTCTGCTGTAGCCCTGCGTCTCCAGCATGCGCTCTGCGGAGCGGCGCTTGATCTCACAGGAGAGCCCTTCCCTGCCCTCATAATGCCTGCAGCTGTATGTGGAAGAGCTTTGTGTCAACTCCTTCTCAATCTCCTGGTAGATCCCGTCATGCTGCGGCAGCTGCAGCAGCAGCGTCAGTATTCCTTTTAACAAGCGGCTTGGCCGCTTCATATAATCACGTATTAATCTGGCATATTCCCTGTCACCCGCCTTCTCCGCAATCCGCAGCATGGCCCGGGCGCCATCCAAGTGTTCCGGGTAGAAGGGATCCAGTGAGTTACGGATGGGGGAATAGTGACGAAAGGGTCCGAACAGGATCAGATCGCTCAGGTTCTGTTCCTGCTCTGTGCAGACGAACTGACCGATATAGTGGCGCTTGTCGTAGAGACTGCTGATGATCCCCACCTGATTGCGCAGATGCGGTGCACCCTTCCGCCAGTAGTGCATGATCCGGTGGTACTGGTAGCAGTCCACCGCGAGAACAGCGGTATTGTCATACCAGATCGTAAAGATCTCACCTTCCGCGGTCCGTACGATCACAGCATAGCGCGCACCATCACGGATCGACTCCGCACTGGTGCCGGACCCCGGATTCTTTTTTATTGTTCCTGTCACTGTTACATTCTGCAGCTGGATATAGCACTCCACCACATCGTTCATCAGATAGGGGATCCGCAGCATCCCGTCTGCCGACAGATGGAACTCCAGCGCATTCTGCGCCGACAGGTTGTCCAGGCAATATTGCAATACCTCGCAGGTGATATCTTTTCTCATCTCACATCCACTCCACCAGGTATTTCAGGCGAATACCACTTCGTCGGCCTCTCTCCGTTCCGCCTCCAGATCCAGTGACTGCAATACCTCAGCCATCTTGTCAGCGAACTGCGTGTGACCCTCCTCTGAGAGATGGACGCCGTCAAAGGCCATGTCCAGATCCCAGTTACCAGCATCCACGAAGAATAACCCGAATTCCTGGGCGATCATGTCATACTGTGTCGCCAGTCTGCGGCGCTGCGCCTCACATTCCATCAGGAATTCGTCCATTCTGGACAGGATCTGCGGCGGGGCGATGATCAGGATTCCGGTGTGGTTGTCCTGGAACTCCCGCCGGACGATCTCACGCTCGATGAAATCCCTCATGCGGACGGCCACCTTGTCCGACTCCGGTTCTGCCATGCCCAGGAGGTCGTTGGTGCCCAGCATCACGGCAAACAGATCCATGGGACTGTGCGCCAGCACAGTCTTGTCGAGGGAGAGCCAGGCATACGGGTTGTTCGGTATGCACCGCCCGTTCACACCATCGCTGCAGACACGCCAGTCCTCCTGGAGCTTCTGCGCTACCTGCTCCGTCCAGCGGATGTCCTCCTGGAAACGCCCGCCGGTCATCCCCCGCGGATCGTACCCAAAAGTGTTGGAATCTCCGTAGAACAGCACTCTGTTCATGCTACTACCCTCTCTTTTCCCGTATTTTCAGGGCAAAAAAAAGCATCACAGGAAGATCTCAGTTCTTCCTGCAACACTGCCCCGTCTGCGACTCCTCAATCGCAGGCTCAACTATAGCATATCTGGACTGGAAAAAGGGCCGATTTAGCCTTTTTTAATGATAATTCATATCCTCTTTCTAGGATTTTTAGTGATTTTCCCGAATTGCCCCACGGCTGTATGCCTCAATCAGTTCCTTAAGGTCCTCAATCTGGGACAACAGCTCCATTCCGGTATCCGTATCCCGCACCATGATGCGCTCGCGCATCTGCTCCACGATCCGGATCTGCGGCGTGTTCTCCTCCCCCGGCACAAAGGGCTTATGCATGGCCAGCGCCAGGTGCCTGGAGTTGAAGATCAGGGTGTAGCCCGCAATCCCCGTCTGCTTCTGGTAGGCCTTGGAGATCCCGCCATCAATGATGAAGAGCTTGCCGCCCGCCTTGACCGGGCTCTCGCCCTTCCTGACCTTCACCGGCACATGCCCGTTGATGATGTGCGCGCGTTCGGTGGACAGGCCGAATTCCTCCAGAATCCGGTTCACCGTTTCCTCGTCTTCCACCAGCCGGGAGTAGGGATTGTGCTTCTCCGCCTTCAGCGCCTCATCCGCAAGGAAGATGTGCTCAAAGGTCGCGATCTTGTCCTTGCCGAACAGCGGCGAATTCGGGCCGCACCACAGGTACCACATCAGATCCACCGCCGCCTGACGGGCCTGTGGCGCCTCCTCGTCGTCCATGGAATAGGCGTCCCGGATCTTCTCGTTCAGGTAGTCCATGAGTTTTTTTCCGGCAAAAACGCCGTCCGGCGTGTGCATCTGGGCAAATGCGCCGTCCTCGGTCATGGGAATACAGCCGTGGTACAGAAGATTGCCGTTGCAGATGCGATAGAGGCTGCCATGGGCATACAGGAAACGGATATGGCGCTGCAGGAGCTGTGAGTGGGTGAAGGACAGCTGCAGCGTGGAGATCAGCTCCTGCTCCTTCTGCGTCAGCTCATAGGGATGCGCCGGGTCAATCGTCGGGAAATGCGCATCCAGCAGTGGATACTCCTGCCCCTCCAGGCAGAGCACGCCGCGCTTGTAGTCGATCTTATCCAATAACAACCGTTTTTCTAATCCATACTCCGGATGCCGTTTGATGAGCTGCCCCTCCAGCTTCAGCTGGATCACGGTGATGGCCTTGCACATCTTCGCCGCCAGCTCCGGATTCACCGCATCATAGACGTTCTGATCCAGCAGATGCGGCAGGAAGCAGGTGCAGGGATCGTCCCCATAGACCTCCGCCGCATACATGGACAGCGGCCGCAGATTGATGCCGTAGCCGTCTTCCAGCGCGTCAAATGAATTGTAACTAATACCGATACGAAGGACATTGGCGATGCAGGCGGTGTTGCCGGCCGCCGCGCCCATCCAGTTCACATCGTGGTTGCCCCACTGCACATCCACATCATGGAAGTTCATCAGCTCCTCCATCACCAGATCTGAGCGCGGCCCACGGTCAAAGATGTCCCCGATGATATGCAACTCGTCAATGGTCAGGTTCCGGATGAGCTCACACAGTGCCGCAATGAAATCCTCTGCAAAAGCCGCATCCGCGATGGCCTGGATGATCTCCCGGTAATAGGACTTCTTGTTGTCGTCCGCACTGTCCTGGTGCAGCAGCTCGTCAATCACATAGGCGTAGTCCGGCGGCATCTTCTTGCGGACCTTGGAGCGCGTGTACTTCGAAGCCACCACATGACAGATGGCGGTCAGCCGGTTGATGGTCAGCTTCTTCCACTCCTGGGTGAGCAGCCCCTCCCGGCGCAGCTTCCCCAGTACATCCTTGGGATAATAAATCAGATTGGCGATGGAGAGCTGTTCCTCCTCTGAAAGAAGGTTGCCGTAGGTCTCTTCGATCTTGGCGCGGATAATCCCCGAGGAGCTGCGCAGCAGATAGGCGAAATTCTCATATTCGCCGTGCAGATCCGAGAAAAAATACTCCGTTCCCTTAGGCAGTGCACAGATCGCCTGCAGATTGATGATCTCCGCGCCGGCTTTTTCCCGGTTCGGAAACTCTCTGGCCAACAGCTGCAGGTATGCAAGATCCCTCATTTTGCCTCTCCAAATCTGATGTATTGATGCATCAACATCTTGTTAGATTGATGTGTTGATGTCATGTGATATCATTTTTCCATGTTCTCAGGATTCCATGACCATCTGTTCCAGCGCGTCGAAGTCCATCTCCCGCTGCTCATACTGCTCAAACGGGTTATCCTGCCCGGTGGCACGTATGGGCGCCTCATAACCATCCCGGATCGCTGCAATGAGCCATCCCGTCAGGTTCTCAATGCCGGCAGCCTTGCGGGACAGAAGATACGCGGTCTCCACCCTGCTCAGGTCATAATCCGCGGCCTCCAGGATCGCCCGGATATCCGACAGGCGCAGCTTCTCTTCAATCAGGCTCTGGGCCTGCTCCAGACGATCAAACTGCTCCTCCTGGGTCAGCACTTCTTCGACGTGCTCCCGCTTCATACGGGGATTGACATCAATCATAAACCGCACGGTGACGACCTTGCCGCCACGTCCGGCCTTGACCGGTTCATAATCAAACCAGATGCTGGTGGTCTCATTCAGTTCCTTTTTGGCCTTATCCAGCGCAAATTTCTTGAAATTG
>JAFSYF010000313.1 GCA_017443695.1 Butyrivibrio sp. | reverse complement strand
GGGACTCTCCCTCAACTGGTCAGGTTCCGGGGGCGGGATCGGGCTCCAGCGGGATCCCGCAGGCACACAAGGGCGTGAAGCCGGTCGTATTGACCCAGAACAGCTTGACCGTGTCAGCGCCGGTGGCGGCAGCTGCACTCTCACTGTCGGACGTGATGAACTGCACCGAGAGCATTTGACCGTTCATATAGCTGACAACCAGGACAGGCGTGGTTGCGCTGATGCTGGTTTCGGTGTTACCGGTCACGCTTAGCGCACCGTTCCAGTAATACCAGGTCAGGGAATCATCACCTGCTGTCATCGTGCCTGTTTTGCCAAGATAAGTCCAGTGGGCGTAGAGGGTCGTGTCCGAAGTCACCTCGTAGGTATCAGCATTTACCTGGGTGCCGCCTGTGGCCGCGGTCCACCAGCCGGCAAAGGAATGATCGTCCATGGCTGGATCGCTGCCGTCCCAGGTCGCAGAAGGCAGATTCTTCACCTCAGACAGTTTTGTTCCCACGGGGACATTGGATTCCGTGATCGTCGTTAATGCTCCGGCATTGAGCGTTCCGCTGTTGGCATCCAGCGTAAGGGTGCAGATCCAGTGGGCATAAAGGGTCGTGGCTGTATTGATCGTAAACTCAGGATCATCTTCAACCTTGTTGCCTTCCGCCGTATACCATCCGGCAAAGTCGCAGCCCATCCGGCTCGGCGATGATCCGTCCCATGCCGGGTCTGCTGCGGAAGGCACATCGGACCACTTGGTTCCCACCGGTACAGAAACTGTCAAGGTCCGGTCGGTCCCGAATGCGCCGCCGTTGGCATCCAGGGTCAGGTCACAGTTCCATTTTGCAGTCAGGCTTGTTTCATCCGTGACAGTGTATTTGTTTTCCGAATCTCCGGCCTTCGTATTCTCTGAATCAAACCAGCCCGTGAAGGAAAAGCCCGTTCGGGAGACGGTCGGCAGAGTGACCACAGTCCCCCTCGGCTGATAGCGATTTTCAAAATCAAATAGATCGTCGGGATCAGCAATCACAGCAGCGTCCGAAGGGTATGTGAATGACACAGGGCAGCTCCAGTGGGCGTAGACGGTTAGCTCCTTGGTGGGATTCCCTCCGTTATAATCGCCATTTTCAATCTTTTCCACAGTGACTGCCTCGCCCTTATCCGAGTCCGCTTCGGTAAACCAGCCGTCGAATTGGTTGCCGCCCCAGGAGACAGACGCCTTGCCCGGAAGTGAGCCGCCCTTGTTATTGAAGTAGAATGTATCACTTGCAGGCGATACGGAAGCCGTCTCAACTACGGTGTCATAGGTCACCCGGCACTCGCCGTAGTCGGCCCCGGAGAGGGTCAGCAGGGGCGCGCCCCACCTTGCAACCATATCCTGCGTTCCTGGTTTTCCATCGTCGAAAATATAGGATATTGTACTGCCTCCAATTGTCTTATAGAAGCCCTTCGGATCCGTTGTTGTCCCTGTCATCGTTACGCCCTTGAGGAAAAGCTCATCCGGACTTCCGATGGTGCCCTCATCCACATTGGTCACGTCCACCAGATAGTTTACGCCGTCCGGCATGGTGACGATATTCCACATATGACGGCCCGCACCTTCCCCGCCGGTCATGGTTCCGGTGACTGAATAGCACTGCACCAGCGGGCTGCTGAACGCAGAGAGATCGCAGAGGAATTGGAACGCTTTGGCATAGCCCTCACAGACTACGTTTGTATTTCTAGTCAAAGGATCCGTGCCATATTCATCAAAAACGTAAACCAGCTGCCAGGGATCACCGTAAGGCATCGAAGAACTACTCGCCGCTGCACTATTATAAATTACCAGGGAACATATCTCATCTTTATAAGCTTCCAGCTTTTCATAATCCTTTTTGTACTTGTGTTTCTCAACGATCGCGTTGGCATTGGAAATGGCAGATTTTGCCTTGTTGATCAAGGCCGTATCTACTGCACAAAGAATATTCTGAGTAAAGTACTCAGTGCCATCCCAAAATTCTACCGGCATGGTAGTTCCATTGTCATAATCCTCAGAGACCGCAAACAAAAACTCCAGTGTTGAACTCTGTGATAGTGTTATCGTTGTCTCGGTACAAGTGTAACTGATACCGGTGAGCGTCGTACATCCCTCAGTTTTATCATACCAGTATAGATACTGTGGGAAATCTGCGGACAAAGCGTGGAGCACGACTTCAGCATCAAAGGTATACTCATACTCTAACAGCGCATCCAGAACATCGCCTGTATCTTCGATTTTGGTCACACCAAGATCATCGGCCGTTCTTGGTGTTCCGCCAGCGTCTAAATCTTCTGCGGTAATGGAAAACAATGTGGAAGAGCGACTGCCGTCAGCCACCTTCTTGATTTCCGTCGCCAAAAGATCATAGAGTTTCTTGTTCTGTCCGGTGAGCTTGCTGCCCGCAGTATTCTCCCCTGTAGAGAACAGCGAAACAGAGCCCTTGTCCTCCCGGGCCTGCTGGAGCAAATACTGATAGAACAGATCATCATTCTCAGCAATGCTCTCATCCTTGACGGCAACGGTTTTACTTACAGGCGCAGTCACCTGTACGGGGGCAGGCTCCTCCTCCGGCGCGGCCAGGGCGGCCGCCGGCAGCAGGGACACCACCATACAGCAAAGCATCAGCAAACTCAGCAGTCTTTTATTCATACGATCGCCTCCATATTGCAGATTCACGCATAGACCAAGCCATATTACCAGTATTATATCAGATTATTCAGATAATGCAAGGCAATTCTTGTGCCAGATCCACGATCATTCTCAGCCCCCCGCCCCGGCTCCGAAGAGGGCGATATACAGCCCGAAGCCTCCCACCAGGATCAGGATGGCCGCAACGATACCCATCACATCCGTCCGGTCTCTCCGCTGGTTGTAGTTTTTGATGGAACGGAACAGCTGCATCACACCGAAGCCGATCACCAGAGCCAGGATCACCCGTATTGCCATTATACCTCTCCCCTGTCTTTGAAAAATTATAGTATTATATGGTATAGTATAGTATAGTGGATATCATACAGTATCATATCACAGCCGCCGATAAATGTCGAGAGTGCAAAAACGCCGCCGGATCGCTCCGACGGCGTTTTGATGGTTTGAATGGCAGCTTACTCTTCCTCCAGGAGGAAATCGTCCTCGTCCTGATAGGTATCGTCCTTGGTGCCGAAGAGGCCCAGGATCACGCCGCAGATACGGCCCAGGACCAGGCCAACCACCACGGTGCAGACGCAGGCGCCGATCTGAACGGCGGGGTTGCCGGTGATGGCGATGGCGAAAAGGCCGCCCAGCAGGCCGGGCATACCATGGAGGTTGTGGACGCCGCAGGTATCGGTGCCCTTGATGAGAGCGCAGACCTTGGGGGCGATGATGGAGAAGCCCACGGTGCTCAGGATACCGGCGCAGATGCCGATGACCATGGAGAAGCCGGGGTTGGCAGTGGAGCAGGTGGAGCCGATGGCCACGCCGCCGGCCAGGGCCGCGTTGGCGATGTCCTCGATCTCGATCTTGCCCCGGATGAGCTTGGTGAAGACGTAGGTGGCCAGGGTGGAGCCGCACAGTGCCAGGATGGTGTTCAGAGCGGTGAGGTAGGTGCGGTCAGGGGAGGCCACGGAGCTGGTGAAGGAGGGCCAGAAGAGCCACAGGACCATACTGCCCAGGAGGCAGAACTCATTGCTGATCTTGTCGGCCTTGGGGCCGGGCTTGCCGGCAAACTTCTTCTCGGTGGTCATGACCACACCCAGACCGAAGTAAGCGCCGAAGGCGTGGATGGCCACGGAGCCGCCGGTGTCCAGGAAGCCCTTGAACGCGCCGCTCTCCAGGAGCAGCCATTCATTGAAGCAGTAGGCCAGGGTGAAGAGGATGCCCAGGATGAAATACTGGTCCATCTTGAGCCGGCCCAGCACCGCGCCCATACAGATGAGCAGGCTGGCCCCGGCAAACTCGGCGAAGAGCAGGCCGTTGATGCTCATGACCTCAAACTCGTTGGGCAGGAAGCTCTCCACGATCATGTACACGGGGATGGAGATGCTGACGGCCAGGAAGGTGGCGGTCAGGGAGGTGAACTCATGGCCGCGGAGGAAGACCATCAGGAAGCCGAAGCCCAGCAGGAGCATGGCCAGGATGTGGATGGACCGGGCGTAGTTCACAGAATCGAAAATGGTGCGGGTGGTGTTGTCCAGGCTGTCGGAGTCGATGGGAACGATGGAGCCCATGCCCTCGGCAACGCTGTGGTTGACGGACGGGAAGAACGCCACTGCCATCAGCACGGTGATGACCAGGAAGACGATCAGCAGTCCGATGTTGCGG
>JAFSYF010000312.1 GCA_017443695.1 Butyrivibrio sp. | reverse complement strand
CTTACGCAGCTTCAGACCGAATGCCATGTTGTCATACACGGTCATATGCGGATACAACGCGTAGTTCTGGAAGACCATGGCGATATCGCGATCCTTGGGCTCCACATCGTTGACGACACGGTCACCGATCTTCAGTGTACCGGTGCTGATATCCTCCAGACCTGCGATCATACGCAGTGTGGTGGACTTTCCGCAGCCTGAAGGGCCGACGAAAATGATGAACTCCTTGTCCTGTATCTCAAGGTTGAAATTCTTCACGGCCTCGAAACCGTTGGGATAGACCTTGCATACATTCTCAAGTGATAAGCTTGCCATTCCTGTTTCCTCCTGTTTTGGATTCCTTGGTTTTAGAAGCGACACTATACCCGGGCTCCGCTGCATCTTTCCGCGAAAACCCATTTACCAGTATAGCGGGGTGTCTGCCCCTTGACCATACACGACTTTCACAAATATTCATATTATTCTTAGGGAAAAAAACGAAGAACCATGAACGGTTCTTCATTTTTGACTATTATGACGAAAACGCCGTTTTCCGGATGTGCATTTTTACTATTCCTCGTCCAGCTTCCGGATGGCCCGGGCCAGCTCCTCCTCCTCCGACAGCTCCGGCTCCGGTTCCGGCTCAAAACGGGCAAAGAGCTTATTGTACAGCAAGGCACAGACATAGCCCGGTGCCGTCAGGCCGAAGAGCATCAGGATCATCATGACCCGGAAGTCGAAGAAATACAGCAGTACCCAGGGGATAAGGGTCACCACAACCATCCCGATCGTCCGGGGCAGACCGAGGAACGCGATCAGCAGACTGTTCTTGAGGGTCTGACGGATCGGATTCACGAACTTCGACTGCAACGGAAAGATGTAGAGGAAGACCATATAGAGCAGCACCGTCATGGCGATCAGGATATAGCGGTAGAAGAAGGGGAAGCTCCCCTGTGAAAACAGCAGCAGATAATAGTCCATTCCGATGATGCCTGCCACCACGAGGACAATGATCCAGAGGATCGTCGCCTGCTTCAGGTTCTCCTTAAAGGACTTCCAGAAGCCGCGCACAATATAGCTGTCCTCATCCCGCACCATCTTCAGCAGCACATAGTGCATCGCCGTCAGCGATGCGCCACCGGTAAAGGGGATGATTAAGAACAACAGGGTCAGCAGATTCAGGATCATCAGATCCGCGATGCGCGACAGTACGCGCATGAAAGGACTGTCAATATCGAGAAATTTCACTGAAATACTCCTTCATTATTTGGACCCGCGGGCCGGGCCATCGGGACAAACCGCATCCCGTCCTCCAACTGCTCCTCCCGGACGGCCGCAAACCCCATCCGCTCATAGAAGCCCCTGCCGCCCGGTGACGCATTGACCGTCAACGCATCCGTCTCACCAAGCATCCGGCAGAAGGTGCACGCCTCCGTGATCAGTGCCCGGCCGGCACCCCGGTGCTGCAGAGAGGAATCAACAAACAATGCCGCGATATGATGTCGGTCCCGCACCAGCATCATACCGATGACCGGTGACTGCTGCTGCGCGCCCCGCGTTCCCGGCGCTTCCTGATTTCTTACCACATACAGCCTGTAGCCGCCGTCCCGGATCCGTCCGATGAGCGATGCGCTGTGCAGGAAACGGTGGAAAACCTCTCGTGCCTGTGGTTCACAGTCCGGCAGTACATCCGCGAGAAAAACCCGCCAGGCCAGCTCCCTCGCTTCCTCCCAGTCCGTCTCGTCCGACGGCGCTGCACGCAAGGGGATCCGCATCCGGTTAACCGGCGATCTTCATGATCCAGGCGGCCTGATCCTCGAATACCTGTCTCCGTCCGATCTCCTGCTGCAGCTCATGCCGGAGTCCGTCGTAGAGCTTGATCTCCACTCTGGTCAGCTTCATCTGATCCCTGTAGATCCGGTACAGCCGCTCCACATCCGCGCCATAGTGGCCCACCGGATCCTCTGTCCCGGCGGTCAGCAGAATCGGCAGATCCTTGGGGATATCCTCCATGTGATCCATGTTCTGGCCCCGCTCCATGAGCTCTCCCAGGGTCTTGAAGCCGTTCACGGAGAAGTATCCCTTCGTGTACGGACTGGCCCCGTAGGCCGCGATGCTCTCCTCATTATGGGAGAGCCAGTCCCCCATGGTCTTGTGATTGGGAATCCGCTTCAGGTAATCCTTGAAGCACAGGAACGCCAGCAGCTTGGAGGGATGCCGCTCTCCGCAGAAGAACCCCTGGACGTTGGCGACGAACTTGTTGAACCGCAGTGCGGATTCCGGCGCCAGACCGGTACCCTGGATGATGGCTCCCTGGATGCCTGTGCCGTAGCGCGTCAGATACTCCCTGCCGATAAAGGAACCGAAGCTGTGGCACATCAGGAAATAGGGAACCCCGGGATACTCCTCCTGGGTCATCTTCTTCAGACGATGGACATCCCGGACAAGGACGGTGGCGGGATCTTTTTTGCAGATATACCCCAGCTGTTTTCCGTCTGCGCTCTTTCCGTGGCCCAGATGATCGTTGCCGGTGACGAGGATCCCCCTGTCGTTCAGGAAACGGGCGTACTCATCATAGCGGTCCACATATTCCTGCATCCCGTGAACCACCTGCAGGATGGCCTTCGGTGCACCCTCCGGTGCCCAGCGGATCGCATGGATATCTGTCTCCCGGTCTCTCGACTTGTAAGTGAATTCCGTTTTGGTGGTCGCCATAGTCGTCTCTCCTCTCATCATCACCAACACAAAACATCACATCCGTCTTCCGTCACCAGGACCTCCACCTCCCACTGGGCAGAGGGCTGATGATCTTCCGTATAAACGGTCCAGTCATTCTCCTCATCCACATAGATCTCATCACGGCCCATGTTGATCATGGGCTCGATGGTAAATACCATCCCCGGCACCATCAGCATCTCTGTCCCGGGTTTGGTCACGAAGCTGACAAACGGCTCCTCATGGAATTCCTTCCCGCAGCCATGTCCGCCGATCTCCTTGACAACCGTATAACCGTGCTCCAGCGCCACCTGATGTACCGCGTGTCCCATATCCCCCAGGCAGTGCCAGGGCTTGACTGCGGCGATACCGGCCTCCATGGCCTGTTTGGTGACTTCCACGAGACGCTTCTTTTCCGGGGAAACCTCCCCGATACAGAACATCCGGGAGGAATCTGAGAAATATCCATCCAGAATCGTGGAACAATCCACATTGATGATATCACCCTCCTGCAGGATGATATCCGCCGAAGGGATCCCGTGACAAACCTCATCGTTGAGAGAAGTACAGACGCTCTTGGGGAAACCCTCGTAATCCAGCGGTGCCGGGATGCCGCCCATCCCATAGGTAACATCATTCACGATCCGGTTGATATCCTCCGTGGACATCCCCGCCCGGATCTGCCGCCCCACCTCATCCAGGCAGGCCATATTGATCTCTGCACTCTTCCGGATACCGGCGATATCCGCAGCGGTCTTCAACAGCTCCCGTTTCGGGATCTCACAGCCGCCGTATGCCGCCTGCAGAATCCGGTCATCAAAAGCCTCATGGCAGCTCTTGTATTTCCTGCCGCTCCCACACCAGCATGGCGCGTTACGCTCCAGCTTCTTATAAGGAGGCGGTGCCTGAATATTCCCACGTCTGATCCATCTGATATCTTTGCTCATAACCCCATCAGTATGCGCCACTTCGGCCAAAAAGTCAAATCAGGCTCTCGTCCATGGGAATAAAAACAGGCCGCTCCTCCAGATGCGTGTTCGGACTGTGCAGTACGAGCGTGAGCTGTCCCTCTGTCGTGGTAAAGAGCATGCCGTGTCCGCCATTCTCCGCAAAAAGCGGTGTCTCATCGATCCG
>JAFSYF010000311.1 GCA_017443695.1 Butyrivibrio sp. | reverse complement strand
CAAAGAAAGGAAAAACAAGGTCATGTCTGAAGAAGAATCTGAGAAAATCTTTCAGCCGCCACACTACAAGCATGAGCTGCAGCGGATGTATGCCACCCTCAAGGGGCTGGTGCTGGGTATCCTGATGGGGCTCATTGTGGGATGCATCGGTGCGGCATTTTTCCACGGGATCCGTATTGCAACGGAACTGCGCAAGGCACATGACTGGCTGATCCTGCTGTTGCCGGTGGCGGGTATTGTCATCGTTTCCCTCTACCGTCTCTTTGGGGAGGAGCATGACACGGGAACGAACCTCGTCATCGGTGCGATCTCCGCGGGGGAGCATCTGCCCAAGCGGAAGGCGCCGCTCATTTTTGTTTCGACGATATTGACACACCTCTGTGGCGGCAGTGCGGGGCGGGAGAGTGCTGCGCTCCAGATCGGCGGCAGCATCGGACATAACATCGGTCACCTGCTGCATCAGGATGACGGGGACACGAAGATCCTCACCATGTGCGGTATGAGTGCTGCATTCGCGGCACTGTTTGGGACACCCATGGCGGCGGCTTTTCTGGCGATGGAGATTGAGAGTGTCGGGGTCATGTATTATGGTTCGCTGATTCCCTGTGTTTTCTCTGCGCTGGTGGCCAGCAGTGTGGCCAGATTCCTCGGCACGGTACCGGATCAGTTCACCGTGAGCTTTGTTCCGGAATTCACGGTGCAGACGGCGGTTTATGCCGGGATTCTCGCCGTGCTGTGTGCAGCACTCAGCATTCTCTTCTGTGTTGTGCTGAAAGGAAGCGGACGCCTCTACCGGAAATACCTGCCGAACCCCTATCTGCGGATCGTGGTGGGCGGCCTCCTGGTGGTGGGACTGACCTGGTTGCTGGGGGTACGGTATTACAACGGCTCCGGCATGGATATCATCGAGCTTGCAGTACAGGGAGAAGCGCCCTATGAAGCATTCATACTGAAACTCCTCTTCACGGCACTCACCATGGGTGCAGGCTACAAGGGCG
The DNA here is from genome assembly GCA_017443695.1 of Butyrivibrio sp. Lineage (GTDB taxonomy): Bacteria > Bacillota > Clostridia > Lachnospirales > Lachnospiraceae > Butyrivibrio. The sequence continues at coordinate 45,427 of JAFSYF010000311.1, read as the reverse complement.
GTGAGATCATCCCGGCCCTCTACATCGGTGCGACCTTCGGCTGTCTGTATTCACAGCTCTTTGGCTTTAATCCGGCGCTCTGTGCGGCCATCGGTATGGGCGCACTGTTCTGCGGTATCACGAACTGTCCGGTTTCTTCTCTCCTGCTTTGCTTTGAGATGTTCGGCTATCGCGGGATGCCCTACTATCTGCTGGCCATAGCGCTGTCCTATACCTTCTCCGGGTATTACGGTGTCTATGAATCCCAGAAAATCGTATACTCCAAGTTCCATAACCGATACATCAATACGGGTACGAAATGAGGTGATGATAAAATGAAAATCGAAGAAATACTGAAGAGATGTGATCATACACTGTTGCTGCAGGGAGCAACTCCGGCGGAGATCAGAAACCTCTGCGAGGATGCCATCCATTATCAGACGGCGTCCGTCTGTATCCCGCCCTGCTATGTGCGGCTGGCCAGGGAATTCATGGAGGACCGGATGCGGATCTGCACTGTCATCGGATTTCCCAACGGCAACATGACGGAGGCCGTGAAGGTGTTTGAGACCCGGGATGCGATTGCAAACGGTGCGGATGAGATCGATATGGTGATCAACATCGGCTTGCTGAAGGCCGGGCAGACGGATATGGTACGGAATGAAATCCGGCACATCAAGGAAGTCTGTGATACGCATATTCTGAAGGTTATCATCGAGACCTGTCTGCTGTCGGAGGAGGAGAAGATCCGGATGTGCGATATCGTCACGGAGGCGGGTGCGGATTACATCAAGACCTCCACTGGTTTCTCCACCGGCGGAGCCACTCTGGCGGATGTCCGGCTGTTTGCGGCACATGTGGGACCGAAGGTCAGGATCAAGGCGGCGGGAGGCATCTCCTCCCTGTCGGATGCGGAGCAGTTTATCGAAGCCGGCGCTGACAGACTGGGCACCAGCCGTATTGTGAAGATTGTCAAAGAACAGGGGGTATTATCCAATGAAGTTATTCCGCGAGGGTGAGCTTGCGAATCCCGAGGCAGGCTTCGAATCGGGCCGCGCTCGAAGAGCGCATGGAATGCCCGATTCGTCTTTACCATTCACAGGTACTGTGAATGGTAAAGAACAGGGATTGTTATAATGAGAGATTTTACGCCGGAACAGACGGCACAGCTGGAGTGCTACTATGAACTGCTGCTGGACTGGAACAGCCGGATAAATCTCACCGCCATCACGGAGCATGACGCAGTGTGGCAGCGGCATTTCCGGGACAGTGTGATGCCCGGCGAGTATCTGACATTGCCGGAGGAGATCCCGTCGGATGGTGATGTTGGTACCCGGCTGCTGGATATGGGAACCGGTGCCGGGTTTCCCGGGATTCCGCTGAAAATCTGTTACCCTGGTTTGCAGGTGACACTGGTGGATTCCCTCCAGAAACGAATCGGTTTTCTGGAGGCCGTGATTCATGAACTGGGTCTCACGGGAATCACTGCGATTCACGGACGGGCGGAGGAGCTGGCGGCACCCGGCGCACCGCTTCGGGAATCCTTCGACCTGGTGACATCGCGTGCCGTTGCCCGTCTGTCGACGCTCTCGGAATACTGCGTTCCTTTTCTCAAGGTGGGGGGTCAGTTCATCGCCTATAAATCTCCGGACTGCACAGAAGAATTAACCGATGCGAAACAGGCAATCTTTCTTCTGGGGGGCCGGCTGGATCGGGTGGAAACCTTTGAACTGCCGGCTGTCGGGGATGAACCGCCCCAGGGCCGGGCCCTGATTTTTATTAAAAAGCAACAGTCGACGGCTAAAACCTATCCCCGGAGAGCGGGCCTACCTTCCAAGAAACCACTGTAGGATATATCCAGGTTAACCATTCAGAAATGTTTCACGTGAAACATCCCGATGGAACATTTGTTTTCCACAATGGATTGTTTCACGTGAAACATATGTCCCCAAAATCTTGTAAATCATCCGTGAAACAATAAAGAAGTCGGATTCTGTCAATCGGACAGGTCAAGCGGTTGTAGAACAGCTCCGGGACATACCATGGAGGTTCGCGAGCTTGCGACAGCGCGAGCAGGCCGCCGTGATATGTTTCCGGAGCTGAATGGAATTGTAAGCACGAGAACCGCCTGAGAGAAGCTCCCGGGGCTGAACGACACCTCTGAAAAGAAATGAAGCTCTGGAAGAAAAACCCGAATACTTGCGGAAAACAATTTACGTGTTATAATGAGAAACTGACTTTATAAAATGATATCAGGGTCAAAAGCCCGACACCACGGCGAGCTTGCTCGCAAGTGGGGGAGAGGCTTTACGACCCGCCCCAACATGAGCATGAAGTGGGGTAGGGGCCCCGCGGAATGCGAATGGTGGGCCGGATTGTGGGAGTGCGAAGCACGAAGCAATCCGGGGGATCATTTTTGACCCCAACATCATAAAATTACAGAAATCAAAATAAGCCGCACAAACAGGAGAAGGCACATGAGTAAAGTGATCGCGATTGCGAATCAGAAGGGCGGGGTCGGAAAAACCACCACGGCCATCAATCTGTCCGCCGCACTGGCAGAGAAAGGTAAGCGTGTTCTGACCATAGACATCGATCCGCAGGGCAATACAACCAGCGGTCTGGGTGTGAATAAGAATGATCTGGATCAAACGATATATGAACTGCTGATCGGATCATGCCGGCTGAAGGATTGTCTGATCACGACCGCTTATGACAACCTGGATCTGATCCCTTCGAATGTGAATCTGGCGGCGGTGGAAATAGAACTGCTGGATGCGGAGAGAAAAGAATTCATTCTGCGGGACAGACTGACAGAGATACGGGACAACTATGACTACATCATCATCGACTGTCCGCCCTCTCTCTCCCTGCTGACCGTGAATGCCATGACCACGGCCGACAGTGTCATGGTACCGATCCAGTGTGAGTATTATGCGCTGGAGGGACTGAGCCAACTGGTGCATACCGTGGAGCTTGTCCGGGGACGTTTGAATCCCGGTCTGGAGCTGGAAGGTGTGGTGTTCACGATGTACGATGCGCGTACGAACCTCTCCATGCAGGTGGTGGACAACGTCCGGAACCATATCGCGGAACGGGTATTCAGGACCATCATCCCGCGCAACATCCGGTTGGCGGAGGCGCCCAGCTATGGTCAGCCCATCACGAAGTACGAACCGAAATCCGCAGGCGCGGAAGCCTATCGTCTCCTGGCGCAGGAGTTGATGGAACTATAATAGAGGAGCTTGAAGAATGGCAGCAAAAGCAAAACACGGTCTGGGCAGAGGACTGGATGCACTGATCCCGGCAGGGGTGAGTGAGAATACCGGAAAAGCAGAAATCGACGAAGCGATTCAGACCGTGAGCATCGCACGGGTGGAACCCAATCGAAACCAGCCGCGTAAAACCTTTGATGAGGACAGCCTGCAGGAACTGGCGGATTCCATCACCCAACACGGCATCCTGAATCCATTGATCGTACAGGAGCGGGGAGACCGCTATGAACTGATTGCCGGAGAACGACGCTGGCGGGCGGCGCGGATCGCAGGTCTCACCGAGGTACCGATCCTCGTCCGCAACCTGACAGAGACAGAGATCGCGGAGATCGCGCTGATTGACAACATCCAGCGGGAGGACATCAATCCCATTGAGGAAGCGATGGCATACCGGCGTCTCATCGATGAGTTCGGATACACCCAGGATGTGGTGGCGGAGAAGGTCTCCAAGAGCAGGGTGACCATCACGAATGCGCTGCGCCTGCTGAAGCTGACGGAGGAAGTCCGTCAGATGGTGATCGACGGAAGACTTACCACCGGACATGCCCGGACGCTGATCGGCGTGGAGGATCCGGAGGAACAGAAGCGGCTGGCGGAGCAGATCTTTGATGAGAAGCTCTCGGTCCGGGAGGCGGAGAAGCTGGTATCCCGACTGGGCAAAACGGCCAAGGCCAAGCGGCAGAAGCAGCGGAATGAGAACCTGGAAGCGGCCTACCGTCAGCTGGAGGAGCGCTGCAAGGAGGCGCTGGGAACCAAGGTGGCCATCGCCGGTTCCGGCAAAGGGGACGGTGTGGGCACCCTGACCATCGAATTCTACAGTGTGGACGACCTGGAGCGCATCACGGACCGGCTGATGGGGGTCATGCGATGAACAGCGCGATTCTGAACAGCCTGGGTCTGGGAAACATCGATCCGGGGATCTGGCTCATTGTTCTGGCGGCTGTTCTGGTTCTATCCCTGGTATTGCTGCTGGTGGTGATCGTACAAGGAAATAAGCTCCGCAAACAGAAGGAACGGATCGACCGGCTGACGGATGGATCGGACGGCGCGAGTCTGGAGTCCTCCATTCAGCAGATTTTTGAGGAACAGAGCAAGCTCCGGGAGAAGACCGGTACCCATGACAATGGGTTGACAGATCAGCGCAGACAGCTGTCCGGCTGTATCCAGAAAATGGGACTGATCAAATATGACGCTTTCAACCAGATGGGCGGCAAGCTATCCTATGCGCTGGCCCTGCTGGATGAGGAAGATAACGGTGTGATCATCAATTCGGTACACAGCAATGAAGGCTGCTACTCCTATGCCAAGGAGGTGCGTGCCGGTAAGAGTGAGATCGATCTGGCAGCAGAAGAGAGCCAGGCACTGCAGCGTGCCCTGGCAAATTAAGAGTAATAGACGGAGGAAAGAAGAAAATGCTGGACATCAAATTTGTCAGAGAAAACCCGGAGGCGGTGAAGGAGAACATCCGCAAGAAATACCAGGATGCCAAGCTTCCCATGGTGGATGAAGTCATCGAACTGGATGAGAAGAGACGGAACGCACAGAAGGAGGCAGACGACTTAAGAAGCCGCCGCAACAAGATCTCCAAGGAGATCGGCGGCCTGATGGCGCAGGGTAAGAAGGAGGAAGCCGAGGAAAAGAAAGCGGAAGTAGCCGCCTTCTCCAAACGTCTGGCGGAACTGGAGCAGGAACAGCCTGAGCTGGAGAAGAAGATGAATGACATCATGATGGTCATTCCCCAGATGATCGACCCCTCCGTGCCGATTGGCAAGGATGACTCGGAAAATGTGGAGATCGAGCGTTTCGGTGAACCCGTGGTTCCGGACTTCGAGATCCCGTACCACACGGAGATCATGGAGCGTTTCTCCGGGATCGATCTTGACGCAGCCAGACAGGTGGCCGGCAATGGATTCTACTATCTGACCGGGGATATTGCCCGTCTGCATTCGGCGGTATTGTCCTATGCCAGGGATTTCATGATTGACCGGGGCTTCACCTACTGCGTGCCGCCTTTCATGATCCATGGCAATGTGGTGGCCGGGGTGATGAGCTTCCCGGAGATGGATGCCATGATGTACAAGATCGAAGGGGAGGATCTGTATCTGATCGGAACCAGTGAGCACTCCATGATCGGTCGCTACATCGATCAGATCGTGCCGGAGACGAGCCTGCCGCTGACATTGACGAGCTATTCCCCCTGCTTCCGCAAGGAGAAGGGTGCCCACGGCATTGAGGAGCGCGGTGTCTACCGGATCCATCAGTTCGAGAAGCAGGAGATGATCGTCATCTGCAAGCCGGAGGACAGCCCCTACTGGTATGACCAGCTCTGGAAGAATACCGTGGACTTCTTCCGGACACTGGATGTGCCGGTGCGTACGCTGGAGTGCTGCTCCGGTGACCTCGCGGATCTGAAGGTGAAATCCTGTGATGTGGAGGCCTGGTCTCCCCGTCAGAAGAAGTATTTTGAGGTGGGCTCCTGCTCCAATCTGGGGGATGCACAGGCGCGTCGTCTGCATATCCGTGTCAAGGGAGCGGAGGGGAACTACCTCGCACATACGCTGAACAATACGGTGGTAGCACCGCCGCGTATGCTGATCGCTTTCCTGGAGAACAACCTGCGCGCGGATGGCAGTGTCGCCATTCCGAAAGCATTGCAGCCCTACATGGGTGGAAAGACCGAATTGAAATGATCCACAGCTACATGCGTGCCATAGGCTTTGCCGGGCTGCGAGGCAGGTCAGACTTAAACCGCCTGATCGGGGAGAGTGTGCAGCAGGCCACCACCAGGGACTATGTGAAATCCGATGGTGGTGTCGTTGTTGCGCAGTTTGACCGGGAATTTGCACCCGGTGTGGGTCTGTCTGTATGCGGAGAGTTCGACAGCCAGGATCGTTTTGTGTATGAGTATTACTATCCCTATTTCCGTGGCACCGGGATCAGCTCAGAGCAGGATGTCACAGTCTACCGGCTGGCGGCCAGAGAGGCCTATGCCGGGATCTGTGATGACTACCGGGTGGGTGTCAGTATCATCTTCTACCTGCAGAACATGATTCCCTATGTCCGTGTGCTTACCAGCAAGGAGTTCCCTGTGCAGGGGACGACGCTGACGCTCTCCGCGCTGGCGACGGAGGGGATCATTCTGCTGCCGATCTATAAGAGTCCGGAGGATCTGGAATATGTCCGGATCCATGCCAGAGAACGGGAGGAGCTGATCGAGGATGCCAGAGAGGGTGACGAGGAAGCTATCGAAACGCTGACCCGGGAGGATATGGACAACTACGCCACGGTGTCACGGCTTCTGCCGGAGGAGGATGTTTTCACCCTTGTGGACAGCTATTTCATGCCCTATGGTGTGGAGAGCGATCTCTATTCCGTGCTGGGGGAGATCCTGGAAGTGCGGAAGGATCATAACCGTTTGACCGGTGAGGTACTGGTACTGATGCGGCTGTCCGTCAACCGTCTGGAGTTCGATGTCTGCATCGCGCAGAAGGATCTCTTCGGTGAACCCGCCGTGGGCCGTCGCTTCAAGGGAACGATCTGGATGCAGGGTCTGGTGAATCTGCCGGAAATCAAGGAATAAAAAAAGATTACAATCCCTCTGCTGTATGATTCTCATGCAGGGAGCGAAGGAAGCCGGGCGGGGTCAGCCGCTCTGGCAGGGACATGGGGCCGTCTCCAGGAGCAGGGGTCGGCTCTTTGCCTGCCATGAGCTCATCGCAGACCCGGAGGAGCTCCCTGGCCGCTGCCGGACCATTCCAGACCTGCTGTATGGTTTCACGGGCGTGACACCCATATCCGCGCAGCCGTTCCGGATCGGCAGCCATCAAGGCACAGGCCGCCTCTTCAAACTGATGATAATCGCCCCTGTCATAGGTGAGACCGTTGATGCCGTTACGGATCAGGCAGGGCACGGCCCCCGCCTCCGAGGAAGCCAGGACTGCAAGGCCACTCTCCATCATCTCATTGACCACCGCGCCCCAGCCCTCCAGATAATTGCTGGTGAACAGGCCGATCTGTGCCTGTGCCAGCTGACTGCGCACCTCTGCAGGCGGTAGCGCACCGGTGAAGGTCACCAGGGAGGAGAGGGACGAAGAAGCGGTCTCCTGTTCCAGTTCCCCGCGCAGCCGTCCGTCCCCCACCATGGTCAGATGGAAATCAAACCCGCGGGCCTGCAGGGTGGCGGCCAGGCGAATGGGATATTCCGGGTGCTTCCAGGGGATCATGCGGCCGGCCCAGATCAGACGGCGCTGACCTCCATCCGCCTCCGGCCCATTGGGTATGGAATCCGCCGTATTACCGGAGATCTCCGGGAAATACCCCCAGCGGAACATTTTGCCGGGATAGGCGCCGATCAGGCTGTAATCCGAGGCGACATAGGCACCCTGACACAGCAGATAGACCGGTGCATGACGGTAGCGCAGATGTTGACGTTTTTTTGCTGCCAGGCCCCGGGGAGAGACGGCCTTCCACTGTCCTGTTTTATAGATCCGCTCACTCAGGCGCAGCACGGGGCGCGGCGCGTCCGTGCGCAGACTGGGTGCCAGGATCTCCTCCTCCAGTGCATTGAAGTCTGCGCCACCCAGCCACCCCAGCAGGATGATATCGCTCTCTTCCAGGAGCCGGCGGCAGCCTGCCTCCGTCTCATAATACAGATGCAGATAGGGCAGGGAGTCGAAGGAGGCTGCCCAGCCCAGTGCCTGTCTGTCCGCCGCAACCGGCATGGTCTGGATGAAGGCAAAGTCCTGTCCGAGTGCGCGGTAGCAGGCATCACAGAATGGCTTCTGGTGGTGATTCATATAGTTGGAAATAAACGTCAGCTTCATGCTTCCCATTATCGCAGAACCGGCCGGATTTGCCAAATACAGTTTATTTGCTACATCCTGATATACAGAATATCTGTATTTTTTGTGAAATTCGACAGATATTCTGTAGAAAGTGCAGGTTCTCGTCATTATACTGAGAAACAATATTACTGAATAGAACAGAAACCTGCGCTGATAAGGAGGAATGGGATGAGTGATTATTTCGGCAAGGAAATCAAGAAACTGGGCTTTGGTCTGATGCGGTTGCCGCGGATCGAGGGCAGTAAGGATGACATTGATGTGGAGCAGACAGCGAGGATGGTGGACGCATTTCTTGCGGCCGGCGGAACCTATTTTGATACGGCCTATGTCTATGGCGGGTCTGAGGAGGCCACCAGAAAGGCACTGGTTGAGCGTCATCCCCGGGACAGCTATACACTGGCCACCAAGCTGAACGCCAGAGCCGCCGGGTCCGAGGAAGCGGCAAAGAAGCAGTTCGAGACGAGTCTGGAAAGGACCGGCGCAGAGTATTTCGATTTCTATCTGCTGCACGCACTGGGACATGAGAATGTGCCCATGTACAACGATTTTCATCTCTGGGACTTTGTCCACGAGCAGCACGCGAAGGGCAGGATCAAACACATGGGCTTCTCCTTCCATGCGGATCCGGAGCTGCTGGATCAGCTGCTCACAGAGCATCCCGAGGTGGAGTTCGTCCAGCTGCAGATCAACTATGCGGACTGGGAGAATCCGCAGGTGCAGTCCCGCGCCAATTACGAAGTCGCCCGCAGGCACGGCAAATCCATCGTTGTCATGGAACCGGTCAAGGGCGGCACCCTGGCGAATCCGCCGCAGGAGGTCCAGGATCTGTTCAAAGCATATAACCCGCAGGCTTCCTGCGCCTCCTGGGCCATCCGTTTTGTGGCCTCTCTGGACGGCATCCTGACGGTACTGTCCGGTATGTCCAATATGGCGCAGATGGAGGACAATCTGTCCTATATGAAGGATTTTAAACCGCTGAACGAGGAGGAGCAGAGAATCATCCGTCAGGCGCAGGCCATTATGGGACAGTCGAAAACCATCGCCTGCACCGCCTGTCACTACTGCACAGAGGGATGTCCGATGCAGATCCCGATCCCGGATGTGTTCTCCGCCATGAATCTGCGTCTGGGCAACGGCCAGCTGGAAGCGGCCTCTGCCGCCTACCGGCAGCTGCCGGAGGGTCACAGGGCCGATGCCTGTGTCGGTTGTGGCCAGTGTGAGAGTGTCTGCCCGCAGCATCTGCCGATCATCCGGCACCTTAAGGAGTGTGCAGCGGCATTATGAGCAGCGAGTTTGACAATATGATCCGGCCGACGGATGTGCCGGCGGGCTTGTGGGCGGATATCAAGCAGCGGGATGCCTCCTTTGTCATGCCGGGGCATCACTGCCACAGCTGCTATGAGCTGTTCTTTGTGATGTCCGGAACCTGCCGGTTCATCATCGGGGAGAACATGGTGGATCTGCAGGCCGGGGACGGGATCATGATTACACCGTACAGACTGCATTTCACGCGTTACCTTTTTGATGTGTGCAGACGGGTGGCGGTCTTCTTCCGGGAGGAGGATATCGATTCCAGGACCAGGCCGCAGATGCCGATGCCGGATTTTTTTGCGGATACCAGAATCTTCCGGACACCGGAGGCGCACCGGGAGGAGATGATCCAGCTGTATGAACGGATCACGAGGGAGTCGGAGCGGAAGGACAGCTACCGGGAGGCACTGCAGTCGATCCAGCTGCAGGAGCTGATGCTGCAAATCAGCCGCTTCTGTCAGGTGGTGACGGAGGTACCGGCGGAGCTGCATTCCACCGATGAGTCGCTGGTCTCGGTGGCGCATTTCATCAACGAGCACTACATGGACAGTATTTCGGCGGCGGACATCGCTTCGGCCTCCGGGTTTTCCCCGAATTATTTAAGCCGTAAGTTCCGCCAGCTGGCTGGGGTCGGTCTCCATGAGTATCTGGCCTTCGTCCGCCTCCAGCATGCCGCCGCACAGTTATTGGAGACCCAGGACCCGGTGACGCAGATCGCACTGCGCTGCGGATTCTCCAGCAGCAATTATTTCAAGGACGCTTTCAAGAAAAAATACGGGATTACCCCCCGCAGCTATCGAAAATGTAAAGGTAGATAAATCATCATGAACAGACATCAATCGAAAGGGCAGGGTGCCTGGCCCTTTCCGAAGACACGGATACAGTGGCTATGGGAGCAGATGGAGGGATTCCATGTACTGTATGTATTCGCCATGCTCGGAACACTGCTCTATAACGTACTGCAGCTGACCGTGCCTTACTTCTCACAACAGATTGTGGATGAATTCCTCTCCGGGCCGGAGGCGGCGGCACATCTGCGGGATCACCGGGATACCTTCCTGTGGCTGCTGGCCGGTATGGTAGGGATCACGCTGTTCCGTGTCATTGTCGTCTACCTGGACTGCATGGCCTATGAGCACGCTTCCCAGTCCGCCCTCTACCGGATCCGTAATTTCCTGTTTAATAAGATCGAGCGGCAGGATATGAAGTTCTACAGCACCTACCGGACCGGGGATCTGATGACCCGCGTCACCGGTGATCTGGATGCCGTGCGCCACATGATCGCCTGGGTGGTCCGGGCCATCATCGAAGCCTTCTCGCTGTTTGCGGCGACGGCAGTCTATTTCGTCTCCATGGATCCGCTGATGGCGCTGTGCCTGCTGGCAGTGGCACCCTGCATTTTCCTGATCATCTATTTCTTCAAACGGAAGATCGCACCGATGCATGCGCTGCTTAGGGAGAAGCTGGCGGTCATGAATACGGTTGCCCAGGAGAACATCTCCGGAAACCGTGTGGTGAAAGCCTTTGCCAGAGAGGATTATGAGATCAGCAAATTCGACGAGGTGAACAGCGATTACCGCAATACGAATAAGAAGACGATGTTCACCTGGCTGGCCTTCTATCCGGAGGTGGAGCTTCTGGCGGATGCCCTGCCGGTGATCCTGCTGCTGGTGGGCGGTATGTTCCTGATCGGCGGACGGCTGACCATGGGACAGTATGTGGCATTCTCCGGACTGATCTGGGGAATTGCGAACCCGATGCGTCAGCTGGGCAATATCATGAATGAATTCCAGCGGTTCTCCGCAGCCTCCCGGAAGGTGATGGAGGTCTATTACTCGGAGCCGGATATCCGGGATGCTGAGGATGCGGTGGAGATGAAGGAAAGGCCCAGGGGAAAGATCGAGTTCAGGGACGTCTCCTTCCAGTATGAGGATGGCAATCTGCCTGTGCTGAAGCACATCTCCTTCACAGCGGAGCCGGGACAGACCGTCGCCATTATGGGTGAGACGGGCTGCGGCAAAACCTCCCTGATTCACCTGATCCCCCGGTTCTACGAGCCGACAGGCGGTGAGGTGCTGGTGGATGGTATCGATGTACGGCGTTACCGTCTCCATGATCTGCGCAGCAACATTGGTCTGGCCACACAGGATGTGCTGCTGTATTCCGATACCATCGACGGCAATATCGCCTATGGGGACAGCCATATCACCCGGGAAGAGGTGGTGCGCTTCGCCCGGTATTCGGCGGCGGATGAGTTCATTGCCAAGATGCCGGAGGGATACGATACCATCGTTGGTGAGCGGGGTGTGGGTCTCTCAGGCGGCCAGAAGCAGCGGATCTCGCTGGCGCGTGCCCTGGCGGTGCGCCCGTCCATCCTGATCCTCGATGACACCACCAGTGCGGTGGATATGGAGACGGAAGCCGAGATCCAGCAGAGTCTGCGGGAGCTGGATTTTAGCTGTACGAAGATCATCATCGCGCAGCGGATTTCCACCACGAAGGATGCGGATCAGATCCTGATCATGCAGCATGGGGAGATCACGGAGCGCGGTACGCATGAGGAGCTGATCGCCCAGGGCGGCTACTACGCACAGCTGGTGAAATTACAGAACGGAGAGAGTATTTAATCATGGCACGGAATACATACAAAGAAGACGAGCTCCTGGAGGAGCCCTTTGATATCAAACAGCTCCTGCGGGCCGCCGGCTATATCAGGAGATATGCGGGCCGGATGACCCTTGCCCTGATTCTGTCTGCCCTGGGTGGCATCATGGCACTGTTCTCACCGATGATCGTCCGGCAGGCGCTGGATGTGGCGATTCCCGCCGGGGATCGCAGACAGCTGGTGGCGCTGGTGCTGATGCTGATTGGTTTCTACCTGGCGAGCACACTGTTCATCACGCTGCGTTCCCGCACCATGGTGCATGTGAGCCAGAATATCATCTATGACATCCGCAAGGATTTGTTCGCACATCTGCAGGAGCTGCCCTTTCAGTATTACGACGACAGGCCCCACGGCAAGATCCTGATCCGCGTGGTCAACTATGTGAACTCGGTCTCTGACATGCTGTCCAACGGACTGATCAACATCATCCTGGAGACCCTGAACCTGGTATTCATCGTGGTGTTCATGTTCCTCGTGGATGTGAAGCTCTCGCTGGTGGTGCTGGCGGGTGTCCCGGTGCTGGCGGTATTCATGCTCTGGATCAAGAACAGACAGCGCAGGGCATGGCAGATGGTTTCGAACAAGAACTCCAACCTGAACGCTTATCTGCAGGAGTCCATCGTCGGGGCACGCATCACACAGATCTTTGCCAGAGAAGAGGAGAACGCCGGGATCTTCCGGGAACTCTCTGAACGCTGCCGGTCGGCCTGGATGACGGCTGTGCGCTACAACAACCTGATCTGGCCGGGCATTGATACGATCTCGGTCCTGGTACGTGCCGCGATTTTCCTCTTCGGCCTGCTGCTGTTCGGACAGGGTGCAGAGACGCTGGGCACCATCGTGGCGATCTCCAGTTATGCGTCACAGTTCTGGCAGCCCATCATGAACCTGGGGAATATTTTCAACAACTTCATCAACAACATCGCTTACCTGGAGCGTATCTTTGAGACCATCGACGAACCGGTGACCGTGACGGATGCACCGGATGCGGCAGAGCTGGGACAGATCAAGGGGCGCGTGGAGTTTAAGGATGTCTCCTTCTCCTACGACGGCAAGGAGCAGGTGCTGCGTCATGTCTCCTTTACGGCGGAGCCGGGACAGAGCATCGCCCTGGTGGGCCCCACCGGCGCCGGCAAATCCACCATCGTGAACCTGATCTCCCGGTTCTATAATGTGAACGAGGGACAGGTACTGATCGACGGGGTGGACATCTCCAAAGTGACGAGACGGTCCCTCCGCTCGCAGATGGGCATCATGCTGCAGGATCCGTTCATCTTCTCCGGCACCATCGAGGACAATATCCGTTACGGGCGGCTGGATGCCAGCATCAGAGAGATCCGGGAGGCTGCGCGGACCGTCTGTGCCGCAGACTTTATCGAACATATGCCGGCGGGTTATGCTTCAGAGGTCAAAGAGCGGGGGGCACTCCTGTCCCAGGGACAGAAGCAGCTGATCTCCTTTGCCCGGACCCTGGTCTCCAATCCCGCCATCCTGATCCTGGATGAGGCGACCTCCAGCATCGATGTGCAGACGGAGAAAGCGCTGCAGCAGGGAATACAGGCCATGCTGCGCGGGCGGACGAGTTTCGTCATCGCCCACAGACTCTCCACCATCACCGGCTGTGACAAGATCATGTACATTGATCAGGGCGGCATCCTGGAGAGTGGTTCCCACGAGGAGCTGATGGCGAGGAAGGGCGCGTATTACAGGCTATACACCGCACAGATGGAAGGACTGGCATCTTGAAGACACCGGAGGATCATGAACGACAGAAAATCGATATGACCGCCGGGCCGATCATGCGCAATGTCCTGTTGTTTGCGCTGCCGATCATCGCCGGCAACATTCTGCAGTATCTCTATACCACCGTGGATACCCTTGTCATCGGGCGTTTCTGCGGAACAACCTCCCTGGCTGCGGTAGGTACCAGCTCCCAGCCGGTGGAGGTGCTTTTATGCATTTTTCTGGGTGTCGGTACCGGCGTTTCCATCCGCTCCTCCCAGCATACCGGGGCCGGGGATATACGGCGGATGCGTGAAACCGTCCGGACATCAGTCTCCTTTGTTTATCTCAGCGGGATTCCCATCGGGATCATCGGCTATTTCCTCACACCGGCGATTCTGAAGCTCATGGGTGTGCCCGCGGATGTATGGAATGCGGCGCTCATCTATACCCGCATCGTCTTCCTGGGCGCTCTGGGCAACATCGGTTACAACATGAACGCTGGTCTCCTGCGCGGACTGGGGGACAGCAAGGCCTCCCTGTGGTTCCTGCTGATCTCCTGTATCGTCAATGTCCTGCTGGATCTGGTGCTGGTGGCGGGACTGAGAATGGATGTCAGCGGTGCCGCCGCGGCGACCGCGGTGGCCATGTTCCTGTCCTGGTTCTTCAGTATCGCTTATATCAGACGTCGGTACCCGGAGCTACAGTGTACCTGGCTGCCCCGGGGTGTGGTCCGGGCGGAGCTGCGGCATATCCTGATGATCGGACTGCCCATCGGTCTCAACAGCTCTCTCTTCTCCTTCGGACATATGGCCATGCAGACAATGGTCAACGCACAGGGTGCGCTGTTCATGGCCGGCAACTCCATCGCCGGGAGAGTCAACGGCCTCGCCAATATGGCGATCTCCGCCATGAGCTCTGCCGCCACGACCTTCTCGGGGCAGAACTATGGTGCCAGAAAGGTAGACAGACTGCGGTCCGGCCAGGTCCTGATCCCGCTGGCGGCCGGCCTGATCACCCTGACCTTTGATGTGCTGTGTATCCTGATCCGTATGCCGATCCTGCGGCAGTTCTCCTCGGACGAAACCGTACTGTTCTATGCGAGCCGCTTCGTGGTGGTGCAGCTCTCCGGTCAGTGGATGTTTGCGGTATACAACTCCATCAGCAATTTCATCAACGGACTGGGGCGCGTGCGGTATACGGTGCTGGTCAGCCTCCTGATGCTCTGGGCGGTCCGGATCCCGGTGGCCTGGCTGATTGCGCGCTTCTGGGACGGCACCTGGATCATGCTGAGCTTTCCGGCCTCCTTTGCCTTCGGGATGTTCAGCATGATCGGGTATTATATTTTCTCCAAAACGTGGAAAGAATTGTTGAATCTGGCACCGCCGCGGGTAGATAATATGAAATAAAAGAAAAATCACGGGAAAGGAAATGCTATGACAATCGACAGAGACGCACTGGTAAAAAGGCACTGTCCCACTTTGACTTCCATTGATTACACCGCACCATTGACCGTCGGAAACGGGGAGCTGGCGTTTACGGCGGATGTGACCGGGTTCCAGACCCTCTATGGGGATTACGCCGCGGCGCATATGCCCCTGTGTACGATGGCGCAGTGGGGGTGGCACACCGAACCGGTACAGACGTGGCGGGAGCAGACAGGCAGAAGCGAGAATCCGCCAGCCGGCAAAGAAATGATGACCGCCTATACCAGGGCGGATCTGGTGAAGGATATCTATAACTGTAAGGGACGGGAGGTGCGCTACCCGGTGCATCCCGCCCCTGGCAATGAGCTGGTCTACCACTGGCTGCGGGAGAATCCGCACCGGATGGATCTGGTCCGGATCGGTCTGGTGGCCTGCTGCGGGGAGGGTGCGGCCCTCTGCCGTGAGATCCCGGCACAGGAGATCGGGAACATCCGTCAGACACTGCAGATGGACACGGGGATTCTGGAGAGCCATTTTACATGGGACGGCATCCCCTGCACCAATCTGACGGCCTGCGACCCGGAGGCGGATGTACTCGCCTTTGACCTCACTTCAGAGGCGCTGAAGGGCAGTCTTGGTCTGGTACTGGAGTTTCCTTACGGGAGTCCGGACATCTCGGGTGCGGACTGGACGAGAGACGGCGCACATGAGACGGAGCTGTTATCGGAGACGGACCACGCATTCACACTGCGACATACCCTGGACGGGACCGTCTACACCCTCTCGCTGACTTCAGGGCAGATGTTCAGCTGCATGCAGTTTGATCCGAACAGCTTCCTGCTGCAGCCGGAGGAGCTGGGTCAAACCCGTTGGCAGGTCTGTGTGACGTTTCATCCGGAGGCGGGACCCGGTGCGGAGGTGGCAGGCAGCCGGACACTGCCCGCGCAACCCTCCGCCCAGACCATACTGGAGCGCAGCAGGGAGAGCTGGCAGCGTTTCTGGCATACCACCGGCGTCATCGAGCTGGCGCAGTCTGCCGATCCCCGGGCGTTGGAGCTGGAGCGGCGGATCGTTCTGTCCCAGTATCTGATGATGGTCAACAGTGCCGGGAGTCTGCCGCCAGCGGAGACCGGGCTGGTCTGCAACAGCTGGTATGGCAAATTCCATCTGGAGATGGTCTTCTGGCATGAGGCCTGGCTGCCGCTGTATGGGCGTACGGACCGGCTGACGCGCTGTCTGGACTGGTTCCTGCAGCATCTCGATGATGCCCGGGCACTGGCTGCCGAGAATGGCTACCGGGGGGCCCGTCTCCCGAAGATGACCGCGGCCGATGCCTGTAATGCCCCGTCCCCCATCGCGCCGCTGCTTGTCTGGCAGCAGCCGCACCTGATCTATATGCTGTGGCTGGCATATCAGGACACGGAGGATACGGCGCTGATCCGGCGGTACTGGCCCCTGATTCAGGAGACAGCAGATTTTATGACGGATTTTGCGGTACGGAATAAGGAGGGGTTCTACGAGCTTCCATCTCCGCTGATCCCGGTACAGGAGTGTCATCCGGCGACAGAGACCAGGAATCCCACCTTTGAGGTGGAGTACTGGGTGGATGGCCTGCGTCGTGCGGTGAAGATGGCACAGCTCATCGGAGAGACGCCGTCACCCGCATGGGCAGAGGTGGCCTCCGCCATGATTCCTTCTCCCATGGCGGATGGGCGGTATATAGCCCGGAGTGACTGTCCGGAAACCTATACCGATTACAACCGGGATCATCCCTCCTATCTGATGGCCTATGGACTCCTGGATACCGGGCGGATGGATGCGGATGCCATGGAGCGCTCACTGGAGGAGACCCTGCGGGTATGGGATGAGGTCTCGCTGTGGGGATGGGATTTTGCCGTGATGGCCATGACGGCGGTCCGGCTGGGACGTCCGGAGCTCGCGGTGGAGCTGTTGCTGAAGGATACCGCCAAGAATGTCTATGTGGCCTCCGGTAACAACCGACAGGTGTCCCGGGAGGATCTGCCGCTGTATCTGCCGGGCAACGGTTCGCTGCTTCTGGCTGCCGCCATGATGGCAGCAGGCTATGAGGGCTGTAAGGAGCTCTTTCCCGGTTTTCCGAAGGACGGCAGCTGGACGGTGGCCGTGGAGGGTATCGGAAAACTGCCCTAAGCGTATTTGTCAAGTGCCCCCTTTTCTGCTAAGATAGGGTTATGTGCGGAATTGCGGGGATTTGCGGTTTTCGGGGACAGCATGACGATGCACTCAGAGAGAGTATCGTCCGGATGACTGCGCATATCCGGGACAGAGGTCCGGATGCATGGGGACTGTGGCGCAGCACGGATGGCGTATGGTCCGGTGGCCGTGGAGAGGAGACCGGGGATCTGACACCGGAGGATACCGCCACCTCAGCGGATGACGTCCTCCTCTACCTGGGGCACAGACGGCTCTCCATCATCGATCTGTCGGAGAACGGCGCACAGCCCATGGTTTCCCGGGATGGCCGCTATGTCATCGTCTACAACGGGGAGATCTATAATGCGGACAAGCTGCGTGCGCAGCTTCTTTCGGAGGGACATGTGCCCGCCTTCCGCGGCAGTTCGGATACGGAGGTCCTGCTGGAGGCCGTTGCGGCTTACGGCCTGACACAGACCCTGCAGCGCTGCAGGGGGATGTTTGCCATCGGTATCTATGACCGGCAGACACATCTGCTGCAGCTTGCCAGGGACCGGGTCGGGGAGAAACCGCTGTACTACGGTTTTACGGCGGATCGCCGGTATTTCGCTTTTGCATCTGATGTGGGCTGCTTTCCGGAGATCTCAGGCTTTGATAATGAGATCAACAGGGAGGCATTGCCCCTTTATTTCATTCACGGGTATATCCCGGCACCCTATACGATTTATCGGAATATCTGGAAGCTGCCACCGGGGACGATCCTGACCCTGCAGCTGCCGGTAAGCGGTTTTGATGTCCGGATGGATCCGGATATCCCGGTGCGCGATGAGACACCGGTGCTGACGGATGGGCATGCCTTCCACCGCTACTGGTCCATGCAGGAGACGGCACTTGCGGGACAGCGGGATCCCTTCCGGGGAACCAGGGCGGAGGCTGCACAGGAGCTGGAACGGCTGCTGTCCGAATCCATCCGCGGGCAGATGGTAGCGGATGTACCGCTGGGCGCGTTCCTCTCCGCGGGGATTGATTCCAGTACCGTGGTTTCACTGATGCAGGCACAGGCACCGGGGCGGGTGCGGACCTTTACGATCGGGATGGAGGCGGCCGGTTATAATGAAGCGGATGCCGCGCGGGAGATCGCGAAGCATCTGGATACGGAGCATACGGAGTTAATCATTTCCGAGGCGGATGCCATGGGGGTGATCCCGCAGCTGGCCGGCATCTTCGGGGAGCCCTTTGCGGACAGTTCCCAGATCCCAACTTATCTCGTCAGCCGGATGACCAGGGAGCATGTGACGGTATCTCTCTCGGGAGACGGCGGAGATGAGCTGTTCTGTGGCTATACCTCCTATGCCTCCATAGACCGGATCTGGCATAAGCTGCAGCATATCCCCCACGGACTCAGGCGGACGGCCAGCACCCTGGCGCTGCATAGTCCTTTCCTGCGCAGTGAGATGCAGCGGAACAAGGCATATCTGCTGTCTGCCAGAGGGCCCCGTGACCTGCACCGTCTGGAGCAGCAAACGGATCCCGTCTCCCGGCAGCTGGTGCAGGGGGTGGACTTCGAGGCACTGCCCTATGTGATGTCCACATTACCGGAATTCTGTCTGGAGGACTGCAAACGGGAGGTCATGCTGGCAGACATGCTGCTGTATCATCCGGATGATATTCTGGTCAAAGTAGACCGCGCAGCCATGGCAGTCTCCCTGGAAACCCGTGTACCGATGCTGGATGCGGATGTGGTGGCTTTTGCCTGGACACTGCCGATGTCGTATCTTAAGTCCGACGGTACAGATCCGGCGGATGGCCCTGCCGGGACGGGCAAGCTGGTGCTGAGGGATATTCTCTACCGCCATGTGCCCCGGTCCCTGATGGACCGGCCCAAGAAGGGCTTCTCCATACCCATCGACGCGTGGCTCCGTACGCCGGCACTGCGGGACTGGGCCGGAGATCTGCTCTCCCCCGTAAGAATCCGCGACGAGGGGCTGCTGGATGCAGCGAAGGTGACCGGGATCTATGATGATTTCACTGGACTGGGCCAGTGGCGGATCCAGCTCTGGTATCTGCTGATGTTTGAGCAGTGGATGCAGGAGACCGCCCGGGGCCGTCGTCCCATCGCGCAGGCGGGGCAGAACCATTGAGGAAGAAGGAGCAATATTATATGAATGGACTCCCGGCATCCGCCGGGGGGACACTGCCAGTGATCTCCGTGATCGTGGCCTGCTACAATGTGGAGCAGTATCTGTCGCGGTGTCTGGATTCCATTGCCGCACAGACTTATCCGGCACTGGAGGTCTGGCTCATTGATGACGGTGCACGGGACAATACGGGACGGATCTGTGATCACTATGCCAGAGAGGACGAACGTTTCCATGTCGTTCATCAGGACAACGGGGGACTCGCCGATGCCCGCAATGAAGGAATGGCCCGGGCAACCGGTGACTTTATCGCCTTCGTGGACGGGGATGACTATCTGGAGCCGCGGATGTATGAGTACCTGATGACGGCCCTGCTGGAGACAGAGAGTGATGTGGCGATCTGTCCATATCTCAGTGAGCCGGATGACCGGCCGGAACAGACCGCCGGACAGGAGCCCGGTACACAGCGTACGGGAGCGCTCCATCTCGCGCTGGGGACAGCTGTGGTGCCGCACTATCTGGAGATCCCTTCCCGGGTCGATCTCTATGAGCTGGAGCCGCCGGAGCTGCTGACGGTCTATATTGAAGAGCGGGATGAGATGCCCATCCAGAATGCCGCCTGGAACAAGCTCTACAGGCGGGAACTGATCGGGAGTCATCGTTTTCCGAACCAGCGGTACTACGAGGACATGGTATTCCAGACAAAGGTCCTGGCGGCAGCCCGCCGGGCGGTGTTCGTTGACATCCAGTTGTATCATTATATAATTAACAGAAAGGATTCGATCATGGGGGCTGGTCTGCGGGAGGAGATTCTGACAGAGCAGATTCCTTCCTACCGTCAGAAGGATGAATTCCTGCAAAGTATTGGACGCCGGGATCTGGTGGATTCACATGACTACCTGGTCTATAAGAAGCTGCTGATCCTCTATACACAGGCACGCCGTGATCGGACAGGGGAGAAAAGCCGTTTTAAGGCACCTCTCATGGAGGTGCTGGGGGAACTCCGGGAGGACTATCCGAGAATCGCTGCCTCACCCATCGCAGATCCGCACCAGCTGCTGCGGATGCGGCTGTATCTGCGGGGACCGTGGTGGTTCGACCGGTTTACGGATCTCAATGAGGGGTTGGTATTGCCGCTCAGACGCAGATTACGGGGGAGTAACTGAGAATGATCATCATCCGCTTACAGGGCGGGCTGGGGAATCAGCTGTTTCAATATGCGCTCTATCTGGAGTTTGCTGCCCGGGGCAGAGAGGTGAAAATCGACGAGGTATCCGGCTTTGTTGATGACAAGCAGCGCAGGCCGGTACTGCGTGAATACTTCGGTGCGGTATACCAGACGGCGACCCCGGAGGAGGTGGCGGACTTAAGGGATGCGCGGATGGATCTGATCAGCCGCATCCGGCGGTTCATCCTGGGCCGGAAGAGCAGGGAGGTCACGGAACCCGCGGATGGGAATTTTGATCCCTCGATCCTCGAACTAACGGATGCCTATCTGGATGGTTACTGGCAGTCGGAGCGGTATTTTCCCGATCCGCGTGTGCGTGCACAGCTTAAGGAGCTGTTAGATCTGCCGCGGGCACAGGTCATCACCGGGGCAGTTGCCATGCTGCTTGCGGACAGTATCTCGGAGACGGAATCCGTGAGTCTCCATGTGCGTCTGGGGGACTACCTCTGGCCGGGTACTGCGGAGACCCATGGCGGGATCTGTGACGGGCAGTATTACAGGGATGCCATGGCCAGGATCCGGAAGCTGTATCCGGAGGCGGAGTTCTATGTGTTCTGCCTGGATAAGGTCTGGGGACGGGAGCATTTTCCGACGGAGGAGGGCTTCGTTGTCGTGGATACCGGTGAGGAGCGGGAGGATCTGGTGGAGTTCTGGCTCATGAGCCACTGCAGACACCATATTCTGGCCAACTCCAGCTACAGCTGGTGGGCCGCCTGGCTCGCGGAGGCCATCCGAACGGTGGCGGTGGATACCAGGGATCTGGCACCCGCCGGTCTTGTCGTTGCCCCGTCGCGCTGGGTGAATAACAAGGAGATGGTCGATATCTATACGGAGCGGATGATACGGGTATGAGCAGTCCGGATGAAAAGAAGCTCCAGCTGCCGATGGTGACGCTGGCGGCGATGACCAGTGTCAATGTGGGAGCAACAATCCGGGCCATGCAGTACAGCCGCCGCGGGATAGATTTCGGCGACTGTGTCCTGATCACGGACAGGAAACCGCGCATGCTGCCCCGGGGCATCCGCTATGCGCATATTGACCGGCTGAAGAACATCGACGATTTCAATTACCACATGGTCTATGACCTGGGGGATTATATCCGCACGGATTTCTGCTGCATCGTCCATGCGGATGGCTTCGTCGTCCATCCGGAGTGCTGGCAGGACGCCTTTCTGGAGTACGATTATATCGGTGCGCCCTGGCCGCTGCCGCCGGAGGGGGATACCACAACCTACCGGGACAGGGACGGACAGATCTGTCGGGTGGGAAACAGTGTCGGCATCCGGTCGAAGCGCTTGCTGGATTTTCCGAAGGCGGCGCAGATCCCCTGGGAGGGGGAGTATGCCTATGGCAGGATGTGGTACCATGAGGATGGCTTCCTCTGCTGTAAGATCCGGCATCTGCTGGAGGCGGAAGGGATGCGGATTGCGCCGTTATCGGTGGCCCGCTACTTCGCCCATGAGCATATGATTCCGGAGGTGGAGGGGATCACCCCGTTTGCCTTCCATAAATGGGAGGGCACGAACGCGGACTATCCCAATTTCATCCGGCCGACCTTCAGACAGCGGCTCGGTACGCTGCATGGAAGGCTTGTAAACGGGTGATGCGCCATGGTTTATGACTGCTTTCAGTTCTTCAATGAGATTGATATACTGAACCTCCGGCTGCATATCCTGTCGGGGGTGGCGGATCGTTTCGTCATCAGTGAGGCCACGGAGACCTTCTCGGGATTGCCCAAGCCGCTCTATTATGAGGAGAATCGGGCGCTGTTCGCCGAGTTCTCGGACCGCATCATCCATGTGGTGGTGGATGATACCCCCGACTACCGGCTGCCGGACGGTACACCGGATACCCACAGACGGGATACCTTCCAGAAGAATGCGGTCACCCGGGGACTGGCGGGCTGCAGTGACGAGGATGTGATCATCTTCAGCGACCTGGATGAGATCCCGGACCCGGAGCGGATCCGCGGGATCCTTGCGGATTTTGACCGGACGAAGGTTTACCATTTCGCCCAGCGCCTGTTCTACGGATACCTGAACATGGAGGAGGTATCCGGTAATCTCCTGGCGTATGGCGGTGAATTCCCCGGGATTGAGGGGCGGGCGCGGCGCTGGATCGGGACGCGGATGCTGTCTTATGAGCTGCTGCGCAGAGAGGGCTGGCAGCTGGGAGAGCTGCGTTATCCGGAGCGCAAGGAGGTGGGCATCCGTGTGCCGGAGGGTGGCTGGCATTTCGGCTACATGGGCGGCAAAGGAGAGACCGACATCCGCAAGCGGGTGACGGACAAGGTGGTTTCGGCGGCTCATCAGGAATACAACAGCCGGTACGTCCTCTCCCGTGTCTCGGACCGGCTGCAGGATGGTCAGGATCTCTTCGGCAGACAGGCACAGTTCGTCCGGCGTCAGATCGATGCGTCCTACCCGCTGTATCTCAGGACGCATCAGTCGGAATATGCGCATCTGATCCTGCCGCCGGAGCCGCCGGTTGCGAGATGGCTGCGCCATCTGCGCCGGGGGATCATAGACGGGCTGCATGCCCTGGGTGTAGTGATCAAGAGGTTGATCAAACGGCTGCTTCGCCGGGGAGGTAACGGATGATCCGTTCAACAGGCCGTGGGGCTGAACCGAAGGTCTCCGTCTGCGTCCCCACCCGTGGGCATCCGGATGAGGTCACGCGTCTGCTGCGTTCTCTCCTGTCCCAGACCATGAAGGACTGGGAGCTGGTGATATCGGATGACTCCGGGGATACATCCGTGGAGTGTGTGGTGCAGGAGCTGATGGCCAGGCAATCACCGACCCGCCTGCACTATCACCGCAACGAGGTGCCCATGGGGCCGATCCGCAACTGGAATGCCGCACTGGCCCCGGCCCGGGGACATTTTATCAAGATCATGTTCAGCGACGACTACTTCACCGGGGAGAAGAGTCTGGCGCAGTTTGTGGGGCTTCTGGAGGAGAATCCGGAGGCGACACTGGCGTTCTCCGGAAGCAGACAGGTACTTCTGGGTGCCGCTTCGGATCTGGATTATCAGCATGGCGTGATGGCCGGCCATGAGATCGGCTATACGAAAGAGGGGTTCCCCTACTATGAGCGCTGTGCCACAGAGCAGTTTGCAGAAGAACTGAAGAAGGATTACCGCCGGCTCTTCCTCGGCAATGAGATCGGGGCGCCATCGGCAGTGATCCTGCGGCGTTTTCCGGGTGACCGGATCCCTCATTTTGATGAGGAAAGCGGCTTTGCATCGGATATGTTCCTGTATTTCGATGCCCTGCGGGGAACGGATGAAGCCCCCGCACAGGGCGTGCCGGATGCCTCCTACGCGGGGCGTTTTGCCTGGACCGAAGAGCCCCTGATTTCCATCGGCATGCACGCCGGACAGTATACAGAGACCTTTACCGAGCAGGATGAGCGGATCTATACGGACTACCGCCGCCTGTACAAGAAATATGACTTGAAGCAGGCGCCCTTCTGCCGGAAGTACATGACCGAGCAGTTTATCATCCCATGGCATAAGGGACGGGTGGAAGCGGAAGCACTGGGGGTCCCGACCAGGGACTGGCGGCATGCACGTATGCGGGAAGGGCTCCACAGTATTCGCGATTATTTGAGGAACAGATGGAAGTCATCCGTGAATTAAACAGACTATTCAACCGCAGACAGAAGAAGCAGCTGGTGGGGATTTTCTTCCTGATCCTGATCGGCGGTTTCTTTGAGATGCTCAGTGTTTCCATGATGCTGCCGGTGGTCAGTGCGATGGTGACCCCTCAGATCATCTATGAGGTGATCGATCGGCTACCGCAGCTGGCAGCGCTGGTAGACCGGCTGGGTCTCAGGGATCCGCAGCGCATGATTCTGACACTGGTGGCAGGCCTCATCATCATCTATATCATCAAGAACCTGTTTCTGCTGATTCAGGTCTATTGCCAGCAGACCTTCATCACCAGGGCCCGCAATGATCTGATCAGCCGCGTACTGCGGGAATTCCTGGAGCGGCCCTATGAGGCCTATCTGGAGGCGGATATTCCGACGGCCTTCCGGCTGACGGATTCAGATATCCCCAAGACCTTCTCCCTGCTGATGGCAGCGCTGTCGCTGTGTACGGAGCTGGTGGTTTCTCTCCTGCTGTGTGCCGTGCTCATCCGGGTCAACTGGATGATGACAGCATTTATCTTCGTGCTGTTCCTGTTGCTGACACTGGCCAATGCGAAGGTGCTGAAACCCCGGCTGGAGGAGATCGGCCGGAGGGATCTCGCCACCTCCTCCCGGATCGCCAAGTGGCGGATCGAGGCGATTTACGGGCTGAAGGATGTCAAGGTGCTGAACCGCCAGGATTTCTTTATCCGCAATTACTACGCGTCCGGCCGTATCGGTGCGGGGCTGGCCAGGAGCTATGCCGTCCTGAATAATGTGCCGAGACTTCTGATCGAGACCATCTTCATCGTCAGTGTGCTGGCCTTTATCGCCGTTTATATCCTGGCGGGGGGTGACATCCAGGTCCTGGTGCCGCAGCTCATGACCTTTGCGCTGGCAGCGGTGCGTATCATGCCCAGTGCGAACCGTATCAACACGTATCTGACGGAGATTGCCTTCGAGCGGCCGAGCCTGGATTATGTCTGTGAGAATCTGCCCGATGATCTGAAGGAGATGTCAGAAGGGGAGGCGGATGCAGGGGAGGCGGCATCCAAACCGGCACTGCGGCTGACGGATCGGATCGAGCTGAAGAACATCTCCTTCCGCTATCCGAATACGGAGACACAGATCTTCTCCCATGCCTCCATGACGGTGCGGCGCGGTGAGTCCGTGGGTATCATGGGCACCACCGGTGCGGGCAAGTCCACCATCGTCGATATCCTGCTGGGGCTCCTCCACGCACAGGAGGGGGAGATTCTCTGTGATGGCGTCAGCATTTTCCGGAATTATGATGCATGGCTGGCCCAGATCGGTTATATCCCCCAGAGCATCTATCTGGTGGACGAGTCCATCCGGGACAACATCGCCTTTGGCATCGATGCGGATCAGATCTCGGACGAACGGATCTGGGAGGTGCTGCGGGAAGCCCAGCTGGCGGATTTCGTACGGAGTCTGCCGGAGCAGCTGGAGACGAAGATCGGAGACCGCGGCGTGCGTCTCTCCGGCGGACAGCGCCAGCGGATCGGGATCGCCCGCGCCCTGTACCACGATCCGGAGATTCTGGTGTTCGATGAGGCCACCTCCGCGCTGGACAATGAGACGGAGCGTGCGCTGATGGAGGCCATCAACGGCTTCCATGGCAGGAAGACCATGGTGATCATCGCCCACCGGCTGAATACCATCGCCGGTTGTGACCGCGTCTATGAGGTGCGGGATCAGGGGCTGTATGAAACGAAGCTGCCGCAGGGGGACGCCGTATGATCGGGACGAAGTTCCTGGACGGACAGGGGCTGGGCAATCAGCTGTTCGCCTATGTGACGGCGCGGGCCATCGCAGCGGAGCGGGGCGTCCCCTTCGGTACAGCGGGGCGGGATTTTTTTGCCAACAACATCCACAGCAGGCGAGGGATGTATTTCATGGAGCTCGATCTCGGCGAGGAGATCTCCGATGAAGCTGCCGCGGAGATGCACTGCTTCCAGGATGCGGACGAGCGGCTCTATCTGGGCAACTCCGTGCACGATCTGACCCGGGGCGTCTATATCAGCGGGGCGGCACCCTCGATCCATCAGGTGCCGGACAACACCCTCTTAATGGGCAATCTCCAGGCGGAGGACTATTTCGCACATTGTATGGACGATTTGCGGCAGTGGCTGGTGTTACGACCGGAGGCTGATGACCATACCTATACGGCGGATGATCTGTGCATTATTAATTTACGGGGCGGAGAGTATGCCGGGGATCCCGCGCTGTTTCTGGGACGGCGCTACTATCTCCAGGCCATGCGGCAGATGCGGCAGCACCGGCCGGATATGCGGTTTCTTGTGATTACGGAGGATGAGGCAGCGGCCAGAAGGGTTCTGCCGGAGCTGGAGGCGCACCATTTTGACATGGGACGGGATTATGCCGTGGTGAAAAACGCGCGATACCTGATCCTGTCCAATTCCTCCTTCGCCGTGCTGCCTGCCATGACCAGCGATACCCTGCGGTATGCCATTGCGCCGAAGTACTGGGCCAGGCATAATGTCTCCGACGGGTACTGGGCGTCGGAGCAGAACATTTACTCGCTGTTCCACTACATGGACCGGGCGGGACGGCTGTTTACAGCGGAGGAATGCCGTGCGGAGCTGACCGTTTACAAGCAGAACTCCCGCCGCTATGCGCTGCGGAATATCCGTCCCCGGGGGATCGCGCTGGGCGTGGAAAAATGTAAGTGCACCTCACGGAAGAGTCTGTGGTGGATGGGCCGTGCCGGCTGGAGCCTCCTGCGGCGCGCGGGATTGACCGGAAGACAGGGATGGAAGTAGGAACGTGATGAGGATCGGACAACAATCCATATCGACAGAGCGGCTGTACCTGACGGAGTTAATCACCGGCCCGCGGCAGAGACCGGAGCGGGTGGAGGCCCTGTACCGCCATCTGCGGGAGGCTTTTTTCTATGTCATGCTGACCATTGAGCTGGTGACGATGATTGTGGAGAAAAGCGATATGCCCATGCCGCAGGAGAGCTATATCTTCCGGCTGACCTTCGCCCTGGCGGCCGGTGTGGTGCTGCTCTCCAGATACAGCAGAACCGGATGGCTGGCAGGTGGAGGGATTCTGTGCTTCACGCTGGTCTGTTATCTGCTGACCGGCAACAATGATCTGCTGCGGTATGCCATGTTCTTCCTCGCCTGTCGGGAGATGGACATGCGATGGGCGCTGCGGTACAGCTTCTGTGTGACGGCGGCGGGATTTCTGACCATCGGGATCCTGTCCGTGACGGGCATCTACGGAACCTTCTCCATAACAGCGGATTACGGACGGGAGGTGGGTGTCGAGACCCGTACGGTACTGGGCTTCGGTCATCCGAATACCCTGCACGGGGCATATTATGCACTGCTGCTCTTCTTCCTGTATATGTACGAATCCTCCCAGCGGGAGCGGAACCACTATCAGGATGCCATTGTCTACGGGCTGGCCTTCCTCTCGAATATCCTGCTCTACCAGCTGACGGACTCTCGGACCGCCACGGCCCTGGGCTGTGTGACCATCCTGGTGATGATCCTGCTCTCCGTGGAGCGATGGCTGCGTGTGCGGCGCTTTGCCTATTATTTCGGGATTCTGGTACTGATGGGCTGTATCGGTCTCTCTGTCTGGTCCGCTGCCGTCAGCGAGCTGACCAATACCGTCGGCGGGATATACCGCCGCATCAGTGATATCCTGAACGGGCGGGTACTGATCCTGTACTATGATTCCAAGGCCCACAAGGGTTCACTGGGAACGTGGACGCTGTTCGGTATCGGCGCGGATCATGATTACTTCTTTGATATGGGCTGGGTGCGGCTGTTCTACTGGTATGGCATCATCCCTGCGTTACTGATCGTCGCGTTTGTGGTGTATCTGATAATCCTCAGTCATAAACAGGGCAATTACGCGGCACTTGTGGTTTTTGTCTCCATGTCCCTCTATACGGTGATTGAGGCAGCCTTCGTCTCCCGGTATATCGGGCGGCTGTTCCCACTGCTGATCGCGGCCAGACTCGTCTATCACCAGGCTGAGATGCAGCAGAGAACGGAGCGTGTCCCATGAGTGGCAAGCATTCCTATCTGATCCGGTACCTGCTGTGGTTCGCCGATATGGTGATGATCGTTGTCAGCTTTGTGCTGGCCACCTATCTGCGCTTCTTTAATTTCCGGGATATGGAGGACAAGGCGCTGCATTTCTATGTCTGCATCGTCTTCCTGCTGGTTGGAACGATCTATACCTATATGCGGGACCGGACGCCGGAATTCCTGCACCGCACGTTCTGGCAGGAGGGCACCGTTGTCCTGGAGTATGAGTTTGCCCTGGTGGTAGGCACCATGGTGCTCAATTATGCCCTGAGCCTGTCGGATACCTTCTCCCGGCTGGTGATGGGATATTTTGCCATCATCAATCCCATCCTGACCCTGTTCGTCCATGAGCTGATCCGGTTCCTGCTGGCGGCCCACTGGCGGAACGGAGATACGGCGATCAAGCTCCTGGTACTGACGGAGAAGGAGGCGCTGCCGACAGTCATCAGGAGACTGCGCTCCACGCTGGATGTGAATTATGAGATCGTCGGGGCGGCCTGTCTGGATGAGGATCTGCAGGGGGAGAAAGAACAGAATGTGCCCATCATCGCCGGAAGGGACGGCATCCTGTCCTGCGCCACCCGGATGCCGCTTGACGAGATCTTCCTCTATACACCGACCATCTCCCCCCGGGAGCTGGCGGATACGGTGGACGGATTCCTGGAGATGGGGGTCACGGTGCATTACTGTATTGAGCCGATGCTGAAGGACACCCAGCAGATCGGTAATCTGGGCTCCTTCCCGGTGACCACCTCCGGTAAGGGTACCGGACGCCACCGGGCGATGTATCTCAAGCGGGGCATGGACATTGTCGGCGGTGCGGTGGGGTGTATCCTGACCCTGATCATGCTGCCCTTTGTTGCTATTGCCATCAAGCTGGATTCCCCGGGTCCTGTCTTCTTCTCCCAGATTCGGATCGGCCGGGGAGGGAGACGTTTCCGGATCTATAAATTCCGAACCATGGTGGTGGATGCGGAGGCGCAGAAGGCTGCACTGGAGGCACAGAACGAGATGAACGGGCCGATGTTCAAGATGAAGGACGACCCGCGGGTGACCAGGGTGGGGCGGTTCCTTCGTAAGACCAGTCTGGATGAGTTCCCCCAGTTCTGGAACATCCTGCGCGGGGATATGAGTCTGGTGGGAACGAGACCGCCGACGGAGGCGGAATTTGAGACCTATAACGAGCACTACAGGCGGCGCATCAGCATGACCCCGGGACTGACGGGTCTGTGGCAGGTCAGCGGCCGCAGTGCGATCGAGGATTTTGATGAGGTGGTACGGCTGGATCTGCAGTACATCGATCACTGGTCCATTGCACTGGATCTGCGGATCCTGATCAAGACGGTGTGGGTGGTGCTGTTTCGGAAGGGGGCCAGATGAACGGAAGGTTAATTCTGTGTGATACATCCAATTTTGAGGATTTTCCCATCGGCGGACAGCTGACGAGCATCCACAATTTCCTGCACTATATCTGTGAACAGCATCCGGAGCGGACGGAGCGGATCATTCTGGTGGGGCTGACGCTGCGTCCGGAGCAGGTCGGACGCCTGATGCCCTTTACCATGTTCGGCTGCCGGATGTGGTACCTGCCGGTGATGCTGGGGGAGGCGGACTTAAGCCATACGAAGCGCTCCGTCCGGGTTCAGTATGTCAAGGGGCTGTTGAAATATGCGCGGCAGCTGTCCCTGAACCGGGAGGATTGTGTCTATATCAATACGCCGGAGGCCTTCGGGCCGCTGCGGCTTTTGGCGCCCCGCGCCCGTTTCGTGGCCTTCACCCATCAGAATTATTTTGATATGGTGCGTTCCTTCCGCTTCTATCAGAACCGGCGTCTGGTGCTGTGGGGCTTCGACCGGTATCTGTACTGGATGCTGCGGCGTCTCAATCTGGTTTTCGCCCTGAGTGCCCCCGCGGAGGAGGCCTACAGGAGGGCCGGCGCGCGGCGTGTACAGCGGGTGTGCAATTCCATCGTCTGTCCGGCGGATGTGACACCCGGACAGATCTCCCGGCACCGGATGATCTTTGTGGGACGCCTGTCCCTGAACAAGGGGATCGAGACGATCATCCAGGCGGTGCAGTCCCTGCCGGAGGTCTATACGCTGAAGGTGGTCGGAGAGGGAGAAGAACACGACCGGCTCATCCCCTATGCCTCGGACCGTATCCGGTTCACCGGCAGCGTGACCCCGGCCCAGGTGCAGGATTATATGCGGGATTCCGATATCCTGATCATGAACTCCGGTTATGAGGGTCTGCCCATGACGATCCTGGAGGCACAGAGTCTGGGTCTGCCGGTGGTGACAACGGACGTCGGCGGGATCGGCGAGGCGGTACACTATGGGGTGGATGCCGAACCCACACAGGCCACGGTGGAGACCATCCAGGAGTCCATTGCGCTGATCGAGGGCGACTATGCCCGTTACAGTGCCGCTGCAATAGAGAATGCGCGCCGGTTTGATTACCGCACGGTGAACAGGGAGGTCTATGACGCGCTGACGGAGTTCTGGCAATGATATCTGTCATCGTGCCGGTGTACAATGCGGCCGCGACACTTGTGCGGTGCGTAGGATCCATTCTGGCGCAGACCCTGACGGATTATGAGCTGATCCTCGTGGATGACGGATCCACCGACAACAGCCCCGCCCTGTGTGACAGCTATGCGGGAGGTCAGGACCGGATCCGCGTGATCCATAAGGAAAACGGCGGACTCATGAGCGCCTGGATGGCCGGTGTCGGGATCGCGCAGGGACAGTACCTGTGCTTCCTGGACAGTGATGACTGGGTGGAGCCGCAGTACCTGGCGCATCTGGCGGCCGGGCTGGATCCGTCTGAACCGGGATTCCGGCAGGTGATATGCGGGAGTGGCCTGATCGACCATGCGCAGCCGGACGGCAGTGTCCGCTCCGAGCCGATGATCCATGGCGCGGCACCGGGCAGCTACCGCGGGGAACGGCTGCGGACCGGACTCCTGCCGCAGTTATTGGGCAATGAGAACCGGACGGTGCTGATGTCCCGGTGTATGAAGCTGATCGAAGCCTCCCTGATCCTGGACAGTCTGGAATTCTGTGATCCCCGTATCCGCATGGGGGAGGATGTGAACATCATCCTGCCGGTGCTGCTGCAGGCGGATGAGATCGTCATCCTGCCGGACGCCTGCGACTACCATTACATCTATATGGATGCCTCCATGGTACATGCCTATGATGCCGGCATGGAGGAGAACACGGCCCGGCTCTTTGCCCGGTTGCGCCAGGCATTGGCTGCGCATACGGATGTGCTCCCGCCGGAAACGGCGGAGGCCATGCTGGGAAGGGAACGGAGCTTCTTCTATCTGCTGGAATTCAAGAATGAGCTGCGCAGTCCGGCCGGCGGTCTCTACACAAGAGTCCGGGGGTGGATGGACAGAAACGGGGTGTCGGAGACGATCCGTCGTTATCCGATGGCGGTACGGGAGCGGAACAACCGGCTGTTGATGACGGCGATGTACCACCCCTGGAGACCGTTGATCTGGCTGTTGGGTCTGTTATTCAGATGGAAACACAAGGTATAGTAAGAAGAACATGGAGTGTGATCCTGCCGGTGTACCAGGCAGCAGGGACGCTTGCGGCCTGCGTGGCGTCACTGCAGATGGCAGCGGCGGCCTGTCCGGAGATTCTGGTGGAGCTGATCCTGGTGGATGACGGTTCCTCGGATGGCAGCAGTGCGCTCTGCGACCGACTCCGGGAGGAAGCTGCCACGGAAGACTTCCGGATCCTGGTGTGCCATACGGAGAACCGGGGGGTCTCCCATGCCCGCAATACCGGCCTGGAGCTGGCCACCGGGGAAGATGTGCTGTTTGTGGATGCGGACGATGCCGTGGAGCCCGGGTTTTTCCGGCATTTCCATGCGCTGCGCCTGCAGCATCCGGCGGCGGGTATCATCGTGGAGGGTTCTCCGGTGGCGTCACACCACCGGGATGCACTGACGGTGGATGGCTGGGGCTTCCTGGAGGGGGATCTCCTGGAGGAGGACACCCATGTCTGGGGCAAGCTCTTCGCCCGGCATGCCCTGGCGTCCACCCGGTTTCCGGAGGATCTGACCATCGGTGAGGACCTGGTATTCCTGGTGGAGCTCGCGCTGGAGACCGGCAGGAAGCGGGAGATCGTCTGTGTATCGCAGGCTGATTACCGGTATACAGTGAATCCGGAGGGGGCGATGCTCCGGGCCTTTGCAGCCCGCTATCTGGATCAGCTGACCTGCTGGGAGCGGGTGGAGGCAATGCTTGATGCGGCGGAGGGCCGTGTCTCACCCTATGTACGGGTACAGCTGGCATCCATTCAGATCAAGGCGGCCTTCCTCGTATTGGGTAAGCTGGCGGTGTCCGGTCAGACGGAAGAGAAGCTGTACGCGCAGGCAGCAGGCGCCGCCGGTGACATGATCCGTCACGCGCTGCGCACCCGGGGTGCTTTTGCGGCACTGTCCCCCGGTTATCAGCTCAAGACCGTCATCTACCGGGTGAATCCCGCCGGTTACCTGCGCTTATATGGCAGATGGAAAGGAA
Source organism: Butyrivibrio sp. (assembly GCA_017443695.1). Classification (GTDB taxonomy): domain Bacteria; phylum Bacillota; class Clostridia; order Lachnospirales; family Lachnospiraceae; genus Butyrivibrio. The sequence goes on along the minus strand of JAFSYF010000311.1, from coordinate 12,405 downwards.
AAGGTGTATGAGTCCTCTGATCCTGTATATGCATGCCGGGAGCGGCAACCATGGCTGTGAGGCCATTGCGGATGCGCTGGTGCGCCTGTGTGGTGAGGAGAAGGAGCGGCTGAAGCCCATCCTCCTGAGCAACAATGTCAGCCAGGACCGTCAGTATATGCTGGGGCAGCTGGAGGAAGAGGGACGCCTGACGCTGGTGGAGGAGCAGCATATCGCCGCGCATCTCATGGCGCATGTGACATACTATGGCTGGCGGAAGATCACCGGGGATGCGGAGAGCTTCCTGCGCTACCGGTACCGGACGATCCTGTCGCAGCTGAAGAAGAGGCCGGAGGGCGCGGAGGCGCCGGTGGCCATCTCCATCGGCGGGGACAACTACTGCTACCCGGAGATGGTGGGGGATCTGGCGCTGTCCAACCGTGTCTTTCGCCGGGCCGGCTGCCGTACGGTTCTGCTGGGCTGTTCGGTAGAGCCGGAGACCGTGCCATCCCTCCGGCAGGATCTGATGAATTATGAACGGATCATCGCCAGGGAGTCCATCACCTGGCAGGGACTTGTTGAAGGCGGGATTCCGGAGGAACGGCTGTCCTTAGTCCCGGATCCCGCCTTTACACTGGAGACGGTACCGGTCTCCCTGTCCGATGCCGGATTATTCCCGGCAGCATACCAGCAGGCGCCGGTGGTGGGAATCAATTTGAGCCCCATGGCCCGGGATCTGGAGCAGGTACCGGGGATCACCATGCGGGCGTATGAACGGCTGATCCGGGATATCCTCGGACAGACGGATATGAATATCGCACTGATTCCGCATGTGGTCTGGCCCAGCAATGATGACCGGGGGCCGCTGACAGCGCTGTATGAGACCTTCCGGGAGACGGGACGCGTGGCGCTCGTGGCGGATGCACCGGCGCGGGTGCTGAAGGGGACGATTGCCGCCTGCCGGTTCTTCATCGGCGCCAGAACCCACGCAACCATTGCCGCCTACTCCAGCCTCGTACCGACACTGGTGCTGGGATATTCCGTGAAATCCCGCGGGATTGCCCAGGATCTTTTTCCGGGACAGGAGGAGGGACTCGTACTGCCCGTACAGGGGCTGTCACGGGAGGAGGAGATATCCCGGGCCTTCTTCGGCCTGATGGAGCGTGAGGAGCCACTGCGGACGCATCTGGCACAGGTGATGCCGGAGGTCATTGCGCGCGCTTGCGGCGTTTTTGGGGGTGTGCTATGATAGGGTTACGCTGGATATCGCTTTCTGGAGAGTATGTGGATGAATGAGAACAGGGACCGGAACTCCTGGAGTTTTGACGACCGGGATGAGCGGTACTATTACAATAATTACAATTACAATAAGGCGCACAACCAGCTGGATCCGCGGGTGGTGATGGCGACTGCCGCGATGGTGACGGGACTGGTATCCATCGCGCTCTCCTTTACGGTATACATCTCCGTGGTGATCGGGGGGATCGCGATCCTGACGGCCTGCCTGACCAGGGAGGGCAATAAACGGCTCCTGCCCCAGGCCAGACGGGGACTGATCTGCGGAATCATCGGTGTGGGCCTGAGTTACTTCCTGCTGATCCACAGCATTACCGCCATTCTGACGGACCCGGGCACCCGGGCCTATATGAACCGGTATTCCGAGCAGCTGACGGGGGAGAGTTTCGATCAGATGCTGCAGGAGATCGAGGAACAGTATGGCGTCGACTTAAGCGATTACGGGATTCTCACCGCGGACTAAAGCAGGAATATGATTCTTCCGATAACACGGTATATCACCCAGTCTCATGGAGGAGAGGAGGGCGCCCGGTATGGCATTGAATGGAATCGGAATGAATGACTACGGGTCCGGCTACGGCCGGATCGGCGGATATGGGGATAAACCCACATCCGGTACGGTAGACGGAGACAGCAAGAGCACGGGACGGCAGGAGGCACTGGCCGGCGCGGAGGGCACAGGTGTGCGCGTCAACCCGGAGGAGTCGGATGTCAAGCTCCCGGGTCACCGTTCCTCGCCTGCGGAGTGCGAGACCTGCAAGAACCGCAAGTATCAGGATGGTTCGGACGAGATGGTTTCCTTCAAATCACCGGCGCACATCTCCCCTACAGAGGCAGCCTCCCGTGTCCGCGGTCACGAACAGGAGCATGTCAGCAATGCCTACAAGAAGGCGGCGATGGCAGGCGGCAAGGTGATGCGGGCTTCCGTGGCGATCCATACGGCAGTCTGTCCGGAGTGCGGCAGAACTTATGTGGCCGGCGGCACCACCACAACACAGATTATGTACCCCAATGAGAAAAATGAGCCCTATCAGCAGGAGCGGAAGGCCAGAGAGGCAGCAGCGCTCTACCGTGGGGCCAATTTTGATCAGGGGTTCTGAGGCGGTTATTCCATATGACACAGGCGAAAACCATTGGCCAGCTGAAAGCGGCCGCAAGAGAGGGACTACTTGGCAAATACAGTACAGTGATCACCGCGATTCTGATCTATCTGGGACTGGAATCAGGCATCGGTCTGATCCTGCAGCTGCTCATCCCATCGGGGTCTGTTCTGCTCATGCTTCTGAATCTGGCTGCCGCATTCATCGTGGAGCTGCTGTTCGGCATTCTGGTCTCCGGACTGGCGTATCTGTATCTGAACATCATCTATGGACAGCCTGTCTCCGTCAGTGATCTTTTCTTCGGGTTGAGCCAGCATCCTGAAAAGGCGGTGATGATCCAGGCCGTTTTCACGGCGGTGGAGACGGCGGTACTCATACCGGTGCAGCTGCTGCGCAGTATGGGTGCGGATGCGGCGGAACATGCGTCCGCGCTGCCGCTGGTGTTTCTGATGCTTGGTTGTGTCTGTGTGGGCCTGGTGGTTCGTCTGACCTATTCCCAGGCTTTTTTTCTGCTGCACGATTATCCGGACCGCAGTGTCGGCGCGCTGCTGCGTACCAGCAGACGTCTGATGCAGGGTAAGAAGCTGCGCCTCTTCGTCACCTATCTCAGTTTCCTGCCGTATCTGCTGGTGGGCATTGTGACTCTCTTTGTGCCGCTGTTGTGGGTGCGCGCGTATATGGAGACCACCCTGGCGGCCTTCTACCAGGATCTGGTGGCGCAGCAGGCTGCCCATCCCGTGATTCATCAAACGGAGAAAGGGAAAGAGCAATGAGCTATGAACAGTTGCATTTCGCACCGGATGCCGTCTTCCTCGTCACAGGCGGGGCGGGCTTCATCGGGAGCAACATCTGTGAGGCACTTCTGAACAAGGGGCTGCAGGTCCGCTGTCTCGACAATCTCTCCACCGGACACAGGGAGAACATCGAGCCCTTCCTGGACAATCCGAACTTCACCTTCCTGGAACAGGACATCCGGGATCTTGACGCCTGCATGGAGGCCTGCCGGGGCGTGACCTATGTCTGTCATGAGGCAGCCTGGGGGAGCGTGCCCCGCAGCATTGAGATGCCGCTCCTGTATGAGGAGATCAATATCCGCGGCACTCTGAACATGATGGAGGCCGCCCGCCAGAACGGGGTGCAGAAATTCGTCTACGCTTCCAGCTCCTCTGTTTATGGGGATTCCACGACACTGCCGAAGCGGGAGGGTGGCGAAGGCAGGCTGTTAAGCCCCTATGCGCTGACCAAGCGGACGGATGAGGAATATGGTGCACTCTACCATCGTCTCTACGGACTGGATACCTATGGGCTGCGGTATTTCAACGTCTTTGGCCGGAGGCAGGATCCCAATGGCGCTTATGCGGCGGTGATTCCGAAATTCCTGCGTCTGCTGCTGGCCGGGGAGCAGTGTACGATCCATGGCGACGGACGCCAGAGCAGGGATTTCACTTATGTGGACAATGTCATCGAAGGGAATCTCCGCGCATGTCTCGCGCCGTCCGAGGCGGCGGGAGAGGCCTATAACATCGGGGCCGGCGGCAGGGAATATCTGATCGATGTCTACAACAATCTCTGCGTTGCGCTGGGGATCGAGCGGGAGCCGATCTTCGGACCGCCCCGGGCCGGTGACATCCGTGATTCCAATGCCGATATCAGCAAGGCCAGGGAGAAGCTCGGCTATGATCCGTCCTATGACTTCAAGGCCGGGATCACACTGGCCATCAACTGGTACAGAGAGCATCTGTGAGCCATGAGATAAAACGGATCGCCCTGTGCATCGGTTCGCTGCAGCGCGGCGGGGCGGAGCGGGTGATGGTCAACCTGGCCGAGCGTTTCGCTACAGAGGGTGTGGCAGTCACACTCATCTCCACCTTCCGGGTGCAGGATGAATATCCGCTGCCCCAGGGGGTCACCCGGGTGATCAGCGGACTGACGCCGGAGGAAGAGGCTTTTTCCGGTGGGCCGGCACTGGCTGCACGGACGATCGGACGACCCGTCAATACCCTGCGGCGTATCCGCAAGCTCAGAAGGCTCATACGGGAAGCGGCACCCGAACTGGTGCTGTCCTTTATCGGCAAGACCAATGTCATGTCCCTGCTGGCTGCCGGTCCGCTGCACATCCCGGTGGCGGTCTCCGTCCGCGCGGATCCCTCCATGGAGTATCCCACGCGGTTCTCCGGATGGCTGGCAAATCTCCTGTTTCCGAAGGCAGCGGCGGTGATTCTGCAGACAGAGGAGGCTAAGGAGGCGTTCTCCCCTGCGGTACGGAAGCGGGTGGTGATTCTGCCCAATGCCCTGCGGCCGGCATTCCTGGCGCGGAAGGTCTGTGCGGAATCGGAGAGGGTACCGCTCATCGTCAGCGTCGGCCGGCTGGATGCGAACAAGAATCACGCGCTCCTGCTGCGTGCTTTTGCGGCAGCCGGGAGCCGGTGTACGGATCAGGAGACATCACCCCTCAGGAACTATCGGATCCTGATATGCGGGGAGGGAGAGGAGCGCGCAAAGCTCGAGGCACTGGCACGGGAGCTGGGCATCGCGGATCGCGTGGAGCTGCCGGGCAATGTACCGGATGTGGCTGAGCGGATCGGGAGGGCCCGGATCTTCGTTCTGTGCTCCTATCAGGAGGGCATGCCCAACGCCCTGCTGGAGGCGATGAGTCTGGGGCTCGCCTGCATCTCCACGGACTGCCCCTGTGGCGGTCCACGGACGCTGATCCGGGAGAGAGAGAATGGCCTGCTGATACCGATGCCCCCGGAAGAGAGCAGGATTCATATGCCACAGCCACGTATGGAGGAAGTCCTGGCCGGTGCGCTGTTTGAACTGGCCGCGGATGACGGACTGCGCAGGAGACTCTCTGAGGAGGCACTGTCTGTCCGGGATACGTATGCCCCGGATGCCGTTTTTGCTGCGTGGAAGAAGGTTCTTACGGATGCGGTCCACACAGGAGGTGGAAACACCGGATATGGATGAGAAAGCTGCTTTCGAGGAGGTGTACCTCGCCTATTTTGACCGGATCTACAAGGCGGTCTACCTGCGGATCCTGAACAGAGAGGATACGGAGGACATCGTACAGGAGGCATTCGTCAAGGCGATGAATGCCTATGACAGCTTTGATCCGTCCAAGGCCTCGGTCTACACCTGGCTGAACAGGATCGCCATGAATACGATGATCGACCATCTGCGCCAGAGGAAACGGGAGGATGTGGTCCCGATGGAAACGGAGATCGAGCCCGGCGCGGATGATCCGGAGCTGGAGGCGCTGACGGACGGATATGCGCAGGAGGCGGTGGTGATCCTGCGGCAGCTGAAGGACGATGAGCGGGAGCTGCTTATGATGCGTTTCGGTCTGGAGCTCTCCTACAAAGAGATCGCCCGGGAGCTGGGCTCCAATGAGAAGGCAGTGGGCAGAAGGGTGGAGCGCCTGCTGGACAAATGCCGCAGAATCAGTGGTCTTATTCCATAATAAATTTTTTCCATTATGTCGCATCCGGCGCACCTCATTCGTATATCTATATAAACAGATCACTTTGAGCAATTGTTTGTTTAAAACAATCAGAAAGGAACAGAAGAGGTGGCGCTATGATGATGGATGTGGAGGAGCTCTTCCGAAAAGCGGATTTCACGGCGGGGAGCAATTACAAGGATGAGCTGAGGAACAAGCTGTTCGCTGCAAAAACGGCACAAACGGCAAAGCCCGTGAAGAAGACAGCGAATGTATACCACCCGGTTTTCGGCAGAGGCCTGTCGGATGATGAGCTGGGGATGGCAGCAGGCGGAATGGTCGAGCCGGAAATACCGCAGAATGACAAAATAGACGAGATATGATACAATAAGGCCTGTGCCTGCCGCAGGGGCGGGTACAGGAGGAAAACCTTATGATCAATCAGCAGTTCAAGCAGATGCTGACCGGCAAATCCGTGATCCGTGAGCTCTCCGAGTATGCGACGGCCAGGGGTCGCGAGATCGGTTATGAGAACGTCTATGATTTCAGTCTCGGCAACCCATCGGTTGCGGCACCGCAGTCCTTTACCGATGTCTGTGTCAATCTCCTTCAGGAGAAGGATCCGATGGCGGTGCACGGCTACAGCCCGAGCCTGGGGAATCCGGAGTTCAAACAGGCGGTGGCCGATTCTCTGAACCGGCGGTTTGGTATGGAATACACGGCCGGTCATATCTTTCCGACCACAGGGGCAGCAGGCGCTCTCGCCCATGCCCTGCGTGCCGTGACAGAGCCCGGGGACGAGGTGATCACTTTTGCCCCCTATTTCACAGAATACAATCCTTATGTAGCGGGGGCCGGCGCACGGCTTGTGGTGGTACCGGCCAACCCGGAGACCTTCCAGATCGATATTGATGTGATGGAAGCGCAGGTCAATGCGCACACGGCGGCCATCCTGATCAACTCGCCCAACAATCCCAGCGGGGCGCTCTATACCGCGGAGACACTGACGGCACTGGGGGAGAGTCTGCGCCGTCTGTCCGCGCGTTTCGGACACACCATCTTCCTGATCTCGGATGAGCCATACCGGGAGATCGTCTTCGACGGCGTGGAAGCACCCTATATCTCGAAGTTCTATGAACATACCCTGTCCTGCTACTCCTATTCCAAGGCATTGTCCCTGCCGGGCGAGCGTATCGGTTATGTGGCAGTGAATCCCGCCTGTGAGGATGCGGCATCCATCGTACCGATGTGTGGCCAGATCTCCCGCGGACTCGGGCATAACTGTCCGCCGTCGCTGATCCAGCAGGCGGTGGCACAGGTGGTGGATGATACCAGCGACCTCTCCGTCTATGAGGTGAACCGCAACATCATCTATGAGCAGCTGGTGCAGCTGGGCTTTACGGTGGTGAAGCCGGGCGGAACCTTCTATATCTATCCGCAGACACTGGAGCCGGACAGCGTCGCTTTCTGCCGGAAGGCGCGGGATTATGACCTGATCTTCGTGCCCGGGGATGGCTTCATGACACCGGGCTACTGCCGTCTGGCGTATTGTATCGATACGGATAAGGTCCGCCGCGCCATGGATCGTCTGGCACAGTTCGTCAGGGAGGTCTATTGAGATATGGGCGGCAACAGGGAATCGATACAGGAGCTCCTCAAGGCCATCGACCGCGGTGAGCCGCATCAGGTCGAGGTGGTGACGATCTCGGAGAAAAAAGGCTTCGTACAGCTCAAGATGGAGAATCCGCCCCGCAGCGTGGTGGTGTCGAGTGCGGTCTATGAACGGATACGGGAGCATCTCCATGAGCAGCATCCGGAACTGAGGAACGCCCAGGAAGCGGACGACACCTATGTGCCGGATCCGGAAGCACAGGCGGAACGGGCGAGACGACGCGCGGCGGACCGCTATGGCTTCAATGGAGGCGGCCGTCCCCATACCGGCAGCAATGGCCGGGGCGGACGACCGGAGGAAGAGTCGAAGGAGCGCGATCGTCAGCCTGTCGTCGAGAACAAACGCCGGCAGCGGCCGCAGCGGCAGGAGCCGCCGGCGGTTGAGACCAGGCGGGAGGATGTCCGTATCGAGGAGCGGCGCAGCCAGGGCGGGAGAAACAATCGCAGGGGCAACCGCCGGAACGCGGAGCGCAGTCAGGCCCCACTGGAGCCGGCAAAGCGTCAGCGCGCCCATGGTCAGGCAGAGGGCAAGCGCAAGGAACACACGCCTGCCTCTACCGGGACGAAGCCGGAGACCTCCGGTTCACGCACCGGCGGCCGTGCGGGTGCCAGAGCCAGGGAGTCTCACCGCAGAAACGCGGCACCCGCTGCCAACCACACCAACGGATAAGAGAGGAGACAACCGATGCTGCGTGTGATCCTGGTATTGTTCTGGCTGGTTCTGTTCCTGATCCTCAGTCTTCCCGTTCAGCTGGTCCTGTTTTTGATACAGACATGTTCCTTCGGACGGGCCAGGAACTGGGTACGACGGGTCTCTCTGGCGATCGTCAGCCGCGCCTTCCGGATTCTGATGGTGCTGGCGGGTGTGCGCCTCACGGTGAAGGGGGTGGAGCGGATCCCTGTGGGGGAGCCGGTGCTGTATGTCGGCAACCATCACAGCTACTTCGATACCGTGATCTCCTACAGCCAGCGGACGAGTCCCACCGGCTACATCGCCAAGAAGGTCATGCGGAAGGTACCGATCCTGAGCATCTGGATGTGGTTTCTGGACTGCTATTTCCTTGACAGGAATGATATCAAGGATGGGATGCGGATGATCCAGACCTGCACGGACAAGATCAATGAGGGCGTATCCTTCACGATCTTCCCGGAGGGAACCAGGAACAAGACAACGGAGGAGCTGTTGCCGTTCCATAAGGGCAGCTTCAAGCTGGCGCAGCGCACGGGCTGTGCCATCGTCCCGATGGTGTTCAACAACACAGCGGCCATCTATGAAGCGCATCCCGGCCGGATCCGCGCGGCACATGTGGTGATGGAGTATGGCGCGCCCATCTACTATAAGGATTTGACGAAGGAGGAGGCGCGGCATATCGATGATGTGGTGCGCGACCGGATCCTGGAGATCTACCGCAGGAATGGAGCGCTGGTGTGATGGGCGCCCTGCTGATCCGCGGCGGTACCCTGATGGATCCGGCCTCCGGTATCCAGGCCCCCCGTGATATCCTGACAGAAGACGGACGGATTGCGCAGATCGCACTGCCCGGAGAGATACAGCCGGCGGCAGCGGGGGAGATCCTCGATGCCGCCGGTCTCGTTGTCGCACCGGGACTGGTGGATACCCATGTCCACTTCCGGGATCCCGGACAGACCCATAAGGAGGATCTGACCACCGGTGCGGAAGCGGCGGCCCAGGGTGGTTGTACGACGGTGGTGCTCATGGGCAATACCGTACCGCCCATGGATGATCCGGTACTGGTGCGGGATATACTGAACCGGGGAGAGCAGGCGCCCATCCGGATCTGCACCTGTGCCAATGTGACCCGGGGGATGCAGGGAGAGACGCTGACGGATATGGACGCACTGGCGGAGGCCGGGGCGGTTCTGTTCTCGGATGACGGCCGGCCGATTGTGGACGGTGAGGTCTTCCGTGCGGCCTGTGCTGAGGCGGTGCGTTTGCATCGTGTCATCAGCCTGCATGAGGAGGATCCCTCCTGCATCGTGGAAAACGGCATCGACGCAGGGCCCGTCGCCCGGCAGCTGAAGCTCACAGGATCCCCGCGGGAGGCAGAGATCCGTATGGTGCAGCGGGACATCGGGATCGCCCGGGAGACCGGCGCGGCACTGACGATCCAGCACATCAGTACGGCGGAGTCGGTGGCACTGATCCGTCAGGCACGGGCGGAGGGACTGTCCATCCATGCGGAGGCCACGCCCCATCATCTGACACTGACGGCAGAGGACGTGCTGCAGTTTGGCCCCCTGGCGAAGATGAATCCGCCGGTACGCACCGCTGCGGACAGGGCGGCCATTCGGGCCGGTCTCATGGACGGGACGATCGAGATCATCGCCACGGATCATGCGCCGCATACACTGGCAGAGAAGCAGCTGGCGGATGGAACGGGATGGGATCCGGTGAGCCAGGAGGCCGGGGAGCGCCTGCGTCTGGCACCCAGCGGGATTACGGGACTGGAGACGAGTCTTGCGCTGGCGGTACAGGCCCTGTATCACGGCGCAGACGGCACCGGCATGACGTTATTGCAGATTCTGGCCTGTATGACGAGTCAGCCGGCGAAAATATATGGGCTGGAGGAACTGTATGGTGTCGGACGTGTGACAGTAAACGGACCGGCGGATCTATGCATCTTTGCACCCGGGGAGCTGTGGCGGTTTGACCACAGCGTCTCCAGATCGGCCAATACCCCTTTTCTCGGATGTGAACTCCCCGCACGGATCCATTACACGATCTGCCGGGGCCGTATTGTCTACCGGAAGGAGAATCAATAGGATGAAACAGAAGGTGACAGCCACGGTGCGCAGTCAGCGGATGCTGGCGGAGGGCATCATGGAACTGGTGCTGGAGACGGAGCTGGCAGCGGAAGCACATGCAGGCCAGTTCATCGGCCTGTACACAGCGGATGCATCGAGACTCCTGCCGCGTCCCATCAGCATCTGTGCCCATACGGACAGAACGCTGCGGCTCGTCTACCGGATCGCCGGGGGTGGGACGGCACAGTTCGCCCTGTACGGGCCCGGCATGGTGATGGAGGTTCTGGGGATCCTGGGCAATGGGTACCCGCTGGCGCCTGCAGCCGGCAAACGGGCGCTGCTCATGGGCGGTGGCATCGGGATCCCGCCGCTGTACCAGCTGGCCTGTGACCTCAGCACGACGGCGGCAGAGGTGACGGTGATCCTGGGTTACCGGGATGCACAGCTGTTTCTGGCGGAGGATTTCAGAGGGATCGGAGGTGTCCGTGTCGAGATCGCGACACAAGACGGGAGTGTCGGGGTACCCGGTACCGTTCTGGACGCTGCAGGAGAGGAGCCGTCCCCGGATGTGATCTATGCCTGCGGGCCGACGCCCATGCTGCGTGCGATTCAGGGATGGGCGGCAGAGCGGGAGATCCCGGCCTGGCTGTCCCTGGAGGAGCGGATGGCCTGTGGGATCGGCGCCTGTCTCGGCTGTGTATGCCAGACGGCGGAGGAGGATCCCCACTCCCATGTCCGCAATGCCAGAGTCTGTACGGAGGGTCCCGTTTTCGCAGCATCGGAGGTGGTATTATGAGTATGCAGACAACAGTAACCATCGCCGGGGTGACGCTGCAGAACCCGGTGATGACGGCCTCCGGTACCTTCGGTTCCGGTATGGAGTACGCGGATTTCGTAGATCTCCACCGGCTGGGCGCCGTGGTGACCAAGGGGGTAGCGGATCGTCCCTGGGCAGGCAATCCCACGCCGAGGATCGCCGAGACAACGGCAGGGATGCTCAACGCCATCGGCCTGCAGAATCCGGGCATCGATGTCTTCCTCTCCCGGGATCTGCCTTTTCTGCAGCAGTATGCGGATACAACCAGGATCATCGTCAATGTCTGCGGACACAGCATCGAGGAATATCTCACCGTGGTGGAGCGCCTGTCGGATGCGGCGGTGGATCTGCTGGAGATCAATGTTTCCTGCCCCAATGTACGGGAGGGCGGGATCGCCTTCGGAACGGATGCCGGTGCGCTCCATGAGATCACCCGTGAGGTGAAGCGTCATGCGAAACAGCCCATCATCATGAAGTTGTCCCCGAATGTCACGAGTATCGCGGAGATGGCGCGCGCGGCGGAGGATGCCGGTGCGGATGCGCTGTCGCTGATCAATACGATTACGGGGATGCAGATCGATATCTACCGGCGGACCTGGACACTGGCCAACCGGACGGGGGGACTCTCCGGTCCGGCCATCAAGCCGGTTGCTGTGCGGATGGTGTATGAAGCGGCACACGCCGTACAGATCCCGGTCATCGGGATGGGCGGGATCGCCTGCGGCGAGGATGCCGTGGAATTCCTGCTGGCCGGGGCGACAGCCGTGGCCGTGGGTGCGGCCCATTTCCATGAGCCCCGGGCCTCTCTGCAGGTGATAGAGGGCATCGAGCAGTATATGCAGGATCAGGGAGTGACGGATGTCCGGACACTGATCGGCGCCGCCTGTTGAGTAGCGACGGCCGCACGCTGCGGAGCAGCTTCTTCCTCTGTGCGGCCGTTTGCATATGATTGGATCATATGCCTATCGGTCCGTGTATTCCTCCAGGTGGAAGGTGTCGAACTGGATGAAGGTCATGGGCTCTATTTCCAGCTTCTCCTTCTGATCAATGAAGTGCGCGACGGTCCGGGCGTAGATCTGACGGCCGGTCTTGCCGAAGTGGAGACCATCCTCCAGGTATTTGTCCGCTGTAATGATGTTCAGATCGAAGAAGGTCTGGAACATGGTATCAATGAAGATACAGTCATTGTGCCCGGCGACGTTCTCACTGATCTCCGCGTAGTTGGATAACGTCCCCAGCCCCTTGCTGACGATGTAGGCATCACCGATGTAGTTGCCGTTGCCGTCGTACCAGTAGCAGTAGGAGGGACCACAGAGGATGAAACGGGCGTGGGGACT
>JAFSYF010000310.1 GCA_017443695.1 Butyrivibrio sp. | reverse complement strand
TCCTACATCGGCAAGGACGCCAACGGCTACTACTATAATCTGGAGTCTGCTGAGACCCTTGAGGCTCTGGAGTGGACGGTTGACATGTTCACCAAGTATGACCAGCACGATCCTGAGGATGCTGCATGGGATTACTACAAGGAAGAGTTCCTAAACGGCTCCGTGGCGTTCATGGTTGAGGATGAGTATGCCGGTACACCTGGCAACTTCCTGCAGGATATGCAGGATGAGGTCGGCTTTGTGATGTTCCCGAAGGGACCGCACGGTAGCGACTACATCAACGTATGGTCCAACAACCCGGCCACCATCCCTGGCTGCTATGATGCAGACCGTGCGTGGAAGATCGCCTTTGCCTGGAAGCTGTACAGCCAGGATCCTCCGGGGTACGAGGGCTACAACGGCATCCCTGCAAGAGCACGTGAGGGTATCTTCGACAGCAGAGCCTGCGATGAGACCATCCCGATGATGTCTGAGCCGAAGCACGGCACCATCGCGTTCCACGGCATGATTCCGAAGCTGGATCTTGGTCCTGACTTCGTATGGGGCGTAGGACCGAACACCGTTATATCTGAGGCGGTGGATGCGATCCGCGATACCTGGAAGACCTACGTGGACGACGCAAACAAGTAATTTCATCTAAACTTCAATGATGACAGCAGGCGGTGTTTATGCACCGCCCGCTGTTTTTCGACAAAACAGTGAGAATGATTTCTGGAAATATAATGAACAACATAGCGAAGTGTATTGCGGTCTGTACGATCTGTCTGCTGCCTGTCGGTTTGTCCGGTTGTTCGGAGGCGGAGGAAGAACAGACGGTGGTTCTGGAAACCGAGGAAGAGACCGTCGACTATGCGCTGGTCACAGTGAACCGGGGAGATGTGGTGCTTTCAAAGAGTCTCAACGTCACCTATACACAGACCAGGGAGCAGGAGGTGTCTTTTCCGGTAGGGGGAAAACGGGTTTCGAAAGTGCATGTCCACGCCGGTGACAGTGTCCACACCGGAGATCTCCTTGTCGAGCTTTCGGCAGGGGATGTGGAGGAGCAGATGGATGAGGCAGAATACCGGCTCGCCAAGGACCGTCTACAGCTTACTTACATCGATGCTGCCCAGGATTTTGCGGTGGAGGAGATGTATAACAACTTTGTCTATCACACCAAGGAGATCGGCGAGGAAGAGCTGGAGGCCTATGAAAAGAAGAAAGCGGAGCTGGAACAGGAGTATGAATACAAACGCGAGGATATCCGCGATGATATAGAATTTGATCAAAAACAGCTGGATGAGTTGCGGACGGAGCAGCATACCAGCCGAATCTATGCCACCATGGACGGTGTGGTCTATACGGTGACCGATGGTCTGGAGGGCTCCACTTCCAAAAAGGATGCGGTCATCATGACCATTGTGGATAATGCTTCCGGACTGTTTGAGATGAAGGAACCAGACTACGCGGATTGCTTCCATGAGGGAGAGGCGGTTCCCATGAGCATTGTCTATGGCAGCGCTTCAGGGGAATATGAGCTCCTGCCCCATGAGATGAACAGCTGGGATGAGACCCAGCGTTTTTCCCTGCTGTCCGGTCCGGACAACGATGGTATTGATGTGGGCACCTCCGGTACCCTGCATGTCACGCTGGAGAAAAAGGAGAATGTACTGACACTGCCGCTGGCTGCCGTCTACTATGCGGATGGCAAGCCTTATGCGTACATTCTGGACGAGAATGGCTTCCGTCAGATGGTCTGGATCAGTGTCGGGCTGACGGGAGACAGTCTGGTGGAGATCGTGGATGGACTGGAGGAAGGGGATCAGGTGGTGAAAAGATGAAGAGGATGATGATCCGGCGTCTGATCGCCGCAGGCTGTATGTTGTTACTGCCGGTATCCTGCATATCGGTTTTCGGCCATCGGGTGGCCAGCGCTGCACAGGAAACAGAGACGGCTGTACAGGAGACGGATACTACTGTAGAGGCGACAGAGACAGCCGCACAGGATTCAGAGGAGGCCGTACAGAGCGATGAGGAGATCGAACTGGTCGATCCCGTCGGAAGCGCTGTGGGTTATGTCAGCGCAGCATATCGGGAGATCTTCTCCGTAAGCACCTACCAGGGGATCCTGTGCCCGAAGACACGGGAGTATACCTATGATTCCGCGCAGAGCTTCGGCCGTTACGGCGCGTTGCCCGGGGATGAGGTTCACGTGGGTGATATGCTGTTCTGTGCGGAGAATCAGACACTGGAGGATCAGATCGAGGAGATCCGGGAGGTGAACGCCGATCTGCTGGTGCATTATTCAGATGCAGCAGCGGACTATGTCACTGATCGGGAGAAGGCACTTCTGGAGGAATATGAAGCCGCTGTTGATAACCAG
>JAFSYF010000309.1 GCA_017443695.1 Butyrivibrio sp. | reverse complement strand
TGACAATAATGGTTTCAAATCCAAGCTTCTTCAGCGCCTGTGCAGCATGCACGCAACAGTAATCAAACTCGATACCCTGCCCGATCCGGTTGGGACCGCCACCGAGGATCATGATCTTCTGTCTGGTCTGCGGCGGAATGGCCGCAGACTGTGCATCCTCCGCATAGGTGGAATAGTAATACGCACTGCCCTGGGTTCCGGATACATGAACACCCTCCCAGGACTCTGTGATTCCCAGTGCCTCCCTCTTCTGCCGTATCTCATCCTCGGACACCGCAAGCCGCTCCGCCAGATACCGGTCTGAGAAGCCGTCCCGTTTGGCCTGAACGAAGGAAGCATCTGTCGGAAGACCGGCTCCGCCGGCCGCACGGTTTTCTGCTCCCTCGCGTACGAGCTGCTCTTCTTCCTCCACCAGCTCCTTCATCTGCTCGATGAACCACAACTTCACCTTCGTGATGTCATACAGCTCCTGGGAAGTGACGCCCTTGCGCAACGCCTCATACATGATAAAGTGACGCTCCGAGCTGGCCTCAATCAGCAGCCGCAACAGCTCCTCTCTGGACTTCTCGTGATAGTCCCTGACATAACCCAGACCATAACGATCTTTTTCCAGAGATCGGATGGCCTTCTGCAACGCCTCCTTGTAGGTTCTCCCGATGCTCATCACTTCGCCCACTGCGCGCATCTGGGTTCCCAGCTTATCCTCCACACCCTTGAACTTCTCAAACGCCCAACGGGCGAACTTCACCACCACGAAATCCCCGCCCGGAACGTAGCGATCCAGCGAACCATACTTTGCATCCGGCAGTTCCTTCAGCGTCAGTCCTGTTGCCAGCTTTGCGGAAACTAGTGCGATCGGGAATCCGGTAGCCTTGGAAGCCAGCGCGGAAGAGCGCGAGGTCCGGGGGTTGATCTCAATGACGATCACACGGCCGGTTACGGGATCATGGGCGAACTGGACGTTGGTTCCGCCGATGACGCCGATATGCTCTACGATGCGATAGGCCTGACGCTGCAGTTCCTTCTGCAGTTCCTCATCAATGGTCAGCATCGGCGCCGTACAGAACGAATCACCGGTATGGACGCCCACCGGATCCACATTCTCGATGAAGCAGACCGTAATCATGTTGTTGTCCTTGTCCCTGACAACCTCCAGCTCCAGCTCTTCCCAGCCGAGAATCGATTCTTCCACCAGAACCTGTCCGATCAGTGAAGCCGCCAGACCCCTGGCGCAGACTGTCCGCAGCTCGTCACGGTTGTAGACCAGGCCGCCGCCGGCACCGCCCATGGTATAGGCCGGTCGTAACACCACAGGATACCCCAGCTCATCCGCGATCTTCAGGGCCTCCTCCACACTGTAGGCGACCTCGCTTCTGGCCATTTCGATGCCCAAGCTGTTCATCGTGTTCTTGAACTCAATCCGGTCCTCACCCCGTTCAATGGCATCCACCTGAACACCGATGACCTGCACTTCGAACTCATCCAGCACACCCTTCTTGTACAGCTCAGCGCACAGATTCAGTCCCGACTGTCCCCCCAGATTCGGCAAAAGCGCATCCGGCCGCTCCTTCTCGATAACGGCACGAACGCGCTCCGCATTCAATGGTTCAATATAGGTCCGATCCGCCATCTCGGGGTCGGTCATGATCGTCGCCGGATTGGAATTGACAAGGACGATCTCATAGCCCAGGCTTCGCAATGCCTTACACGCCTGCGTTCCGGAATAATCAAACTCACAGGCCTGGCCAATGACGATCGGGCCCGAACCGATGATCAGTATCTTGTGGATATCCGTTCTCTGTCCCATACGCTTCTCCTAAAAATATTATTATTCTTTACATAAAATCATATCATTTTACCACAGCTGTGGAAAAAAATAAAGTTCAAAAAAGATACCATTCACAGGAACTGAGAATGGTATCTTCAGGTATCATTTTCTGTCTCGCACTCAGATGGTCAGATCAAACCTGCCGCCCTCCTGCGGGATGCGGGTTGCGGACACCTTACTCCAGTCAAAGTTCTGGATCTGGCTGATCAGATCCTCCGCCGTATCCGCCTGCACGCTGGCGCGCTTCTCATAGCCGGGGGCGATGGAATCCTTTGCCTTCTCCTTTGCCTTCTGGACGAGATCTTCACCGTCATCCCCCTCCAGCCGCTCGGTTTCCTTCTCCTTCTTCTCCTTGGCCTTTGCCGCGCGGTCTGCTTCCTTCTTGGCCGCCTCCTTGGCTTCCTGGGTCTTCTATGCGTAATTCTCGTTGGACTGACGGATATCAGCAAAGAACTTTGCCGTGCCATCCTTATCGAACTTCACGCCAAGATTGGTTACTTCAGCGCCGCTCTCCTTCAGTTTCTCACTGATATCGGCGAGCTGACCGGTGGCGTCCTCGATCTTCCCCATATATTCCTTCTTGGTATCCTCGTCCGCCGCCATCTTTTCCAGCGTCTCACTGTCGATCAGAACGCTGTACTCCTTGTTCCCGCGGGACATGATATCCCGGGCTTCCTCATCGGACACATTATCCGCCACGAAGAAGTCCATATTCTGATACTTATCCTTCAGCTCATCCAGCAGCTTCTGTGCACCCTCGGAGAGCTTCACCCCCTCCTGGACGGAACCGGCAGATTCTGCCTGTTTCGCGTTCTTAAGCTGGCGCACCGCAGAGGTATCGCCGCTCTTTGCCGCATCCGTCTTTCCGGCCTCTTTTGCATTCCGGGTGAAAGTGCTGTTCTGATAGAGCTGGGAAACCTGGCTCATCGAGCCGAAACCATTGATTGCACTCATCGCTTCATCCTCCTTGATTTTTTTGACAGAAATCCGTTTCCGCACATGTTCCAGAGTTCATCATACACCATTTTGCCCTCTCTGAACAGATCCATACCGACGAAGATCATCTCAGGGTGATGAATGATACCTCTTTATGTAACTGCTCAGAACCAGTTCTGAGCAGTTACGCACGGGGCGCGGCTTCGCAATTTTAATGCGCCCCGTGCATGGCTTACAGAACTGTTTCGATACGCCCTCAGCAGCAAGTGCTTCGGGCTGTTCTGATAGTTACCTCTTTATCTATTTATCGTCAGAATGAACAGAGACTTTAGTCTTTTTTTTCGAAAAAATAGAAAAACAGGACTGTTTCTCTTCTTCTGTTTCTGCTATGATGTTTGCTGTTTGAAATAATATCTTAAGGAGAAAGCATATGTCCAAGAATAACAGCACCTTCCGTGATTTTCTGAAGCGCAAGAACATTGAGATCTCCCTGCGGCGTTACGGCATCGATGCCCTTGGTGCCATGGCGCAGGGGCTCTTTGCATCACTGCTCATCGGAACAATCATCAATACCCTGGGGACCCAGCTGCATATTTCTTTTCTGACGCAGACGGTTGCCACCATCAGCGGTACCGACTATACCGTCGGTGGACTGGCCAGCGCCATGAGCGGTCCGGCCATGGCCGCTGCGATCGGTTATGCGCTGCAGAGTCCGCCTCTGGTTCTTTTCTCCCTGATTACCGTCGGTTTCTCCGCCAACGCGCTGGGGGGTGCGGGCGGCCCGCTGGCTGTTCTGTTCATCGCGATCCTCTCTGCTGAACTCGGTAAGGCCGTCTCCAAAGAGACACGTGTGGACATCCTGGTGACGCCGCTGGTGACCATCGGGTCCGGCATCCTGTTTTCTGCGCTGTTGGCACCGCCCCTCGGACGGATCGCCATGTCTGTCGGCAATCTGATCATGTGGGCAACAAATCTGCAGCCCTTTCTGATGGGTATTCTGGTCTCGGTTCTCGTCGGCATCGCGCTGACGCTGCCGATCTCCAGCGCAGCGATCTGCGCCGCCTTCGGCCTGACCGGACTGGCGGGCGGTGCCGCGGTAGCTGGCTGCTGCGCACAAATGGTGGGCTTCGCTGTGATCTCCTTCAAAGAGAATAAGTGGGGTGGCCTGGTCTCGCAGGGAATCGGCACCTCCATGCTTCAGATGGGCAATATCATCCGTAACCCCCGTATCTGGATTGCGCCGATTGTAACAAGTGCCATAACCGGGCCCATTGCCACCTGTATCTTCCGTCTGAAGATGGATGGCGCACCGGTCTCCTCCGGCATGGGCACCTGCGGCATGGTGGGCCCCATCGGTGTCTATACCGGTTGGGTCAGTGATATTGCTGCCGGCACCAAATCAGGCATCACTGCCATGGACTGGATCGGCCTGATCGCCATCAGCATCGTTCTGCCGGCTG
>JAFSYF010000308.1 GCA_017443695.1 Butyrivibrio sp. | reverse complement strand
TTTCATCGTACCGCATGGGCTGATTGACGCTCATCAAAAACTGTGTCACGGTCTCCGCGTCCTTTTTGGACATGGTTGGAATCTCGATCTCCTGACCGCCGATCCACCAGGAGGAATGATATTCGATCTTATTGCCCTCTCCGTCCTCATAGTAATCCGGCTGCTGGGCTCTGTCCTCCAGAACCTTCAGAGAATCCTTCCGTACAGGAAAGTTGTAGAAATTAACATTACCCTCTTTATCCAGCGGGTACTGTGCCTCCGCGGTCAGAAGGGTACGGAGGAAGGACCAGGCAGCATCCTTGTATTTGCTGCGCTCCGCAATGGAGATCAGGAAGGAGGGCTGGATCACGGAGATTCCTGAACTGATCCCCGGATAGCCGTTGAAGGCGATGTCCCTGCCGAACTGTCCCACCTTGATATTGTTGTAGCTGCTGTACTCGCCGATCCACTGCTGCATCAGGAGTGACTTACCCTCACGGTAATAGGTCTCATACTTCTCGTAGTCGAATTCCTCGCCCTCCTTCGGATTCGGCAGCGCGTTCACCAGCTCCAGCATCTCCACAAACTCCGGAGAATCGAAACTGCATTTCCCGTTGTTCCAGTCCACGAAGGCCTCTCCGGAGGTCTGCATCAGCTGCTGCATCCCCCAGTTACGCTGCATGCTGCCGAACATATCCGAGATTTCCACATGGTTCTTCTGGCAAATCTCCTTATAATTGCCCAGTGTGATGGGACCATCCTGAACAATCCTGGCATCCGCAAGACAACTGGCCACGTTGAACCGCGTCAGCATCTGATACAGCTTACCATTTGTCGAGTACGCCTCGATGAGGTTCGGCAGGAAATCATCCACAGACATCTCCGCATCCTGTTCCATCATGGGCTTCAAATCCGCGAAGAGCCCCTTGTTGATGTAGCTGTAGGCCGGCTGATTGTACTGAAGCACAATGATATCCGGTATCCGTCCCGCGGAGATGTCAAGGTTCATGCTCTCCAGTATTTTGCTGTAGTCCTTGCCGGTGTTCTGATCCAGTTTGGAATAATCATGGATCTGGATGCGGTAATCCACATTACCCTTATTGAACTCGATAACCGCCCGGCGCAGATCGTCATAGATATAGGCACATGCCAGTGTCAGTGTCTGACGTTCCTTGTACTCTTTCGGATCCACCTTGACAAAACGGGAAATGGCACGTCGCTGCAGATCAGCGTCGTAATACGCCGCAAGAAATGTACTCCCATCGATCTCACAGACATCCGACACACCGTCAATCATCAGATCAGATGCCGTGAAATCACACAGAGTCTTAAATTCCTTCTTCCCGATCTCCCAGGATCTCAGCTTATCCCCGTCAGGATAGAGAAACTGATGGGCGCTTCCGGCACGGAGGCCATATCCCCAGAACCCCTCGGGAAGCTGAAGCTGTTCTCCCAGTGTCTTTCCTGCCAGATCAATCTCACACAGATAATACGCGGAATAATCCTCCGCCTGCCAGGTGGTGTACAGCTTCCCATCCGGCATGGAAATCATATTGATACTCAGATAATCTGATGCACTCGCCGGCTTGAATACGAACCGTCCCTGACCATCCAGCGCTCTGTATACGGAGAAGCCATTGGAAGTACCGGTCACAAGATCGCCATCGGCGTTGACCGCAATACTCTGGACGTAGCTGTCCCTGTCCTCCTCCGTCAGCGGTGTGCGCCACAGCAGGCTGCCGTCGGTACCGATACACTCTGCATAGGTGCCCGATGCCGGTATCTGCTGCTGCTCCGCATCGGCTGTCTGTGTATCCGTTCCCTCATCATCCCCATAGAACTCACGGATCGTATAGACCCTGCCGTCCCCGGCAAACATCATATCCTGGTAATAGCTGTTCTCTGACGCAGGCAGTGCCACCTCCTGGATATCACTGCCATCCGGCAGAAAACTGACCACCGAATACACATCTCCATTGTCTGTCCAGGTATCACAAAAGGTGTAGACCCTGCCGTCCACCATCTGAAGCTTACTGTAACCGCCATCTGCCGTCAGCCCGGACAGTTCCTCCATCCGGTAGGTCACATCCCGCAGATCAGCCACAGGGAGTCCGGTACCGCCGCTCTTGCCACAGCCTGACAGGGCTGGCATGACACACACCATAACCAGGGACAGCGCAACAGCCCCTGCCCTCTGAAGCCATCTCTTCATTGCTCTCTCCCCCGAAAGGTCTGAATCAATCCCACTCACCGGCATCCATGATCGCGCGCCGGCGGCCATCCCTGCGTCCCTTGAAGTAAACCACGATCAGCATGATGACCATACCGCAGCAGATTGCAGCACCGAGATAAATGTTCCTGCGTTTCTCTGCTTCCAGGGATTCCAGTCTCTCCTTCAGCAGGTCATAAGCGACACCCGCCTTCTCCTTTGTGAATCCGGCCGCCTTACCGGCCCCCTCTCTCACCTCATCCCAGTTCACATGCAGATCAGCCATTTTTCTCTCCTCCGTTCCTGTAGTCTGTTTGCACAATTGATGCTTTAGGTTTTTGTAAGTAACTAACAATGATATGGTCTTTTCGCACAACCAAGCTCATTATATCACACGGCCGAATGCCATACAACAATCTCGCCAAAATGTCAATCCTTGTATGTAAGTTTTTACTGACTACAATATCTAGTGGGTATGAAAGGAGAAACGGGGGCTCCAATAATACTTTGTCGAGATACAGGAGGTCAGCAGTTATGGGTACCACAAGAGCACAGGGAACAGAGAATGTCCGGGAGGTCATGGTCCGCCGCATGGTTCGCGCAATGACCAATCAGCACTGGAGCGCCCGCGAAGCAATGGAGGAATACGACATCCCCGATGAAGAGCGTGACTCCATTATGGATCTGATCGGTGCGGAATTCCTCGCAGACTGAATTCCGCTTTAGCTTGCAAACTGACTCTGATACAGTTCGTTGTAGAATCCACCCTGTGCCAGGAGCTCCTCATGGGAACCCTGCTCCACCACATGGCCATCCCTGAGCACCAGGATTCTGTCGGCTTCCCGGATCGTTGAAAGTCTGTGGGCGACGATGAAACTCGTCCGTCCCTGCATCATCCGTTGAAAAGCACTTTGAATACGCATCTCCGTCATCGTATCGATGGAGCTCGTCGCCTCATCCAGGATCAGCATCGGTGGCAGCGCGAGCATCACCCGCGCGATACAAAGCAGCTGCTTCTGACCCTGGGACAGGCTTCCGCCGTCCTCCTCCAGAAGCGTATCATATCCCTGCGGCAGCCGCCTGATGAAGCTGTGCGCATGTGCCGCCTTTGCCGCTGCCTCGATCTCCATGTCCGAAAAGCCGTCTCGTCCCAGCGTGATGTTTTCCCTTACGGTACCTCTGCGCAGCCAGGTCTCCTGCAGCACCATTCCATAACCGGCACGCAGGGCGCTGCGCCGCAGCTGCCGGATATCCTTCCCCTCAACGCAGATCCGGCCCGCATCCACATCGTAGAACCGCATGAGCAGGTTGATGATCGTTGTTTTGCCGCTGCCCGTGGGACCGACGATCGCCACACGCTCACCGGGTGCCACCGCAAGACTGAAATTCCGGATCAGCTCCTTGTCCCTGGAATAGGAGAAATCCACGGACTCAATATCGATACGGCCCTCCAGCCCGTTCAGTTCCTCCGCATCTGCGGGATCCGCGCTCTCCCTCTTCTCATCAATGAGGTCGAATACCCGTCCTGCGCAGGCCAGGGCATTCTGCAGCTCCGTCACGACGCCGCTGATCTCATTAAAGGGCTTGGTGTACTGATTCGCATAGCTTAAGAAGATGGTGAGGCCGCCCACCGTCATCCGGCCGGCGATGCACACCAGGGATCCCGTCAGTGCCACACTGGCATAGACCAGATTGTTGACAAACCGGGTTCCCGGGTTTGTCAGGGAGGACAGGAAGGTTGCCTTCACCGATGCCTCTTCCAGCGCATCCCCGATCTCGTCAAAGGCCTGCATATTGGCTTTCTCATGGCCGAAAGCCTTGACCACGGAGAGCGCGCCGATCATTTCGTCAATGATGGCCGTCTGGCGGGCGCGTTCCTCACTCTGTCTGGCAAAAAGACGGAAGGAATGCGTCGCGATAAACTTTGCCACAAGGAGCGACAGCGGCGTCAGCACCACAACCACCAGCGCAATCCGCCAGTTCAGCCAGAACATGAAGCCCAGTGTTCCGATGATGGTGACGATCCCGGTAAAGAACTGTGAAAAGCCCATCAGCAATCCATCCGTAAACTGGTCCACATCCGCGATCAGCGTACTCACGATCTCACCCTGTCTGCGCGTATCCAGATAGG
>JAFSYF010000307.1 GCA_017443695.1 Butyrivibrio sp. | reverse complement strand
GAGCCCGGTGACATGGTGGAGTACGGGGGGATCCTGGCGGCATTGATGAACCGGGGGATCACATCACCCTTTGTTCATTGCTTTAAAACCAGTGAGCTCATCGTGGATTCGAAGCTGCCCGTGTCCTGGACAAGGGACGGTGAGTTTGGCGGGAGCTTCACACATGTGGAGCTGTACAATCATCAGCAGGAGCTGGAACTGCTGCTGCCGAAGAACTGGAAAGAAAAAGCCACACGTTCATAATTTGTTCACAATCTATTCAATTTCTTTTTACCGGATCTCTATTTTCTGTCCAAATATCTCCTCTATACTCATATTATCAGATGAGGCGAGACAATACCTAGAAAACTTTTTCATAATATGCCAGGTGGGGCAACCCGCCTGGCATCCTCCCTTTTCAGGGGCTTTTTTTTCATGTATAATGCAAGATGGAGGTGTTTGCATTGCTGCATTCCATCATCATCTGTCTGACATCAGAACGCTGTGTGCGGGAGGCCGTAGGTGCGGTTGCCCGGCTCGTGCTGTGCGGCTTCGACAGTCAGGTGCTGCACTGTGAGGGAAACGCCCTGCCCATGCTGCCGGAGGCGCTGCGGCAGGAAGAGACACTGCTATTGGTGGATGATCCGCAGCTGGCGGAGACACTGACCGCGCAGGGCTGGTATGTCTCCGGGCTCCAGCCGGTGGACTGCAATGATCCTTTTCCCGGGGTACAGGTGGTGTTCAGCGAGATCGACGAGGTGGATCCGGACTCCTTCGTCAAGGCTTATGAGCGGATGGCGGGTCTGCCCTGGCATATCCTGACCACGGAGCGGTGTATCATCCGGGAGACGACGATGGAGGATCTGGACAGCTTCTATCAGATCTACGCGGACCCCGCCATGACACGCTATATGGAGGGCCTGTATGAGGATCCTGAAGATGAGCGGCGCTATCTCAGGGATTACATTGATAAGGTGTATGCCTTTCTGGGGTTCGGCATATGGACGGTGACGCTGCGGCAGGATGGGACGGTGATCGGACGTGCGGGCTACAGCATCCGGGAGGGCTTTGAGCATCTGGAACTGGGGTTTCTGATCGGTACCCCATGGCAGCGTCAGGGGTATGCCTTGGAAGTGTGCCGTGCGATCCTCGACTATGGACGGGATGTACTGGCACTGGATCAGGTGGAGACCTTCGTCAAGGAAGGGAATGAAGTATCGCTCCGGCTGTGTGAGCGGCTGGGCTTTCGGGCAGTCGGTGAGGCGGAGCTGGTGGAGAATCTCTACGGCGATACCTATTCAGGGGATATGAAGCGGGTTGGCGCTGAAGAGGCGCGTTGCGGCAGATACATCCGCATGACACTGCGTATGACGGCGTCTGCCGGAAAATGAGACAGAAAATTGTTCAGAACTGGTTCTGAACAATTACACAATAGGAGGGCGGATGGAACAGGGGAAATATATTCTGGCACTGGATCAGGGCACGACGAGCTCTCGCAGTATCCTGTTCGACAGGACGGGGCGGATCGTCAGTCTGGCGCAACGTGAGTTTGCGCAGTACTATCCGCAGCCTGGATGGGTGGAGCACAATCCCCGGGAGATCTGGTCCTCCCAGCTGGCGGTGGCCATTGAGGCGATGGCCAATGTGGGCGCCCGCGCGACGGATGTGGCCGCCATCGGGATTACGAATCAGCGTGAGACAACCATCGTCTGGGACCGAGCGACGGGGGAACCTATCGGAAACGCCATCGTCTGGCAGTGCCGCCGGACGGCGGATCGGATCGAGGCGCTGAAGCAGGCGGGATGGACGGATCGGATCCGGGAGAAGACGGGGCTGGTACCGGATGCCTATTTCTCCGCGACGAAGCTGGAGTGGCTGCTGGATCATGTGGAGGGCGCCAGGGAGCGGGCTGCGCGCGGGGAACTGGCCTTTGGGACCGTGGACAGCTGGCTGATCTGGAACCTGACCGGCGGGAAGCGGCATATCACCGATGTCACCAACGCGGCACGGACGATGCTGTTCGATGTCCATCGGTGTGTCTGGGATGAGGAGCTGCTTGCGGAATTCCATATTCCGGAGAGTATCCTGCCGGAAGTGGTCTCTTCCAGTGAGTTATACGGCTGTACGGACGCCAGTGTGCTGGGTGGGGAGATTCCCATCGCGGGGGCGGCCGGCGACCAGCAGGCGGCGCTGTTCGGACAGTGCTGTTTTGAGCGTGGCCAGGTGAAGAACACCTATGGCACGGGCGGTTTCCTGCTGATGAATACCGGGGACGAGGCGGTGACCTCACAGCACGGGCTGATCACGACGATTGCGGCCTCGGCTGGCGGTAAACGGCAGTATGCGCTGGAGGGCAGTGTGTTTGTGGCCGGCGCGGCGATCCAGTGGCTCCGGGATGAGATGCGGGAGGTGAAGAGCGCCGCCCAGTCCGAGGAGTATGCGGATGAGGTCTTCGACAGTGCCGGGGTGTATCTGGTGCCGGCCTTTACCGGGCTGGGGGCACCGTACTGGAACCCTTACGCCCGCGGAACACTGGTGGGTCTGACCCGGGGCTGCCGTAAGGAGCATTTCATCCGGGCCACGCTGGAGTCTCTGGCCTACCAGTCTGCGGATGTCATCCGTGCCATGGCGGAGGATGCGGGGACGGCGCTGACGGAGCTCCGGGTGGACGGCGGTGCCAGTGCCAACAATCATCTGCTGCAGTTCACCAGCGATATAGTGGACGCGACGGTGTACCGGCCGAAATGTATCGAGACCACAGCACTGGGGGCGGCCTACCTGGCCGGACTGGCGGTGGGTTATTGGAAGGATCTGGAGGATGTACGCACCAGCTGGCAGCTGGGGCGCACCTTTACACCCAGGATGGCGGCGGAAGAGAGGGAATCGCTGCTGTTCGGGTGGCGCAGGGCTGTGCATACGGCGCTGGCATATGCAGAATATCAGGAGCAGAGGGGGTAGAAAATGACATCGGTTGAAGCATTCACACTGATCGCCGGTCTGATCGGAGGACTGGCACTATTCCTGTATGGAATGAACGTGATGAGCGGGGGGCTGACCAAGGTATCCGGGGGAAAGCTGGAGCTCACACTGTCGAGAATCACCGGCAATGCCTGGATCGCCTATCTGTTCGGCGTTGGGGTAACCGCCATCGTCCAGTCCTCATCGGCCTCCACGGTGATGGTGGTGGGTCTCGTCAATTCCGGGATTATGTCCCTGGCGGAGGCGGCCAACGTTATCCTGGGCACCAATCTGGGTACCACGTTTACCGCATGGCTCCTGTCCCTCAATGCGATTTCCAGCGATAATTTCTGGATCAATCTGCTGAAACCCACGTCCTTCACACCGTTTCTGGCCCTGGTCGGTATCGCATTTCTCATGTTCGCAAAGTCGGATAAGCGAAAGAATATCGGTACGGTGCTACTGGGGTTCTCGGTGCTGATGTTCGGAATGGATATGATGTCGGATGCGGTCTCGCCGTTGAAGGATGTGCCGGCCTTCCGTCAGTTCCTCTTAACCTTCAGCAATCCGCTGATCGGTTTTCTGGTGGGTATCACATTTACGATGATCATTCAGAGCTCCGCCGGAACCATCGGTGTAGTGCAGGCGCTTTCCCGCTCCGTCCATCTGACCTACGGGATGGCACTGCCGGTAGTCATCGGCGCGGAGGTGGGCACCTGTATCACGGCGATCCTGTCCTCCATCGGGATCAGCAGGAACGGGCGCCGGGCTGCACTGATCCACCTGTATTTCAATGTGCTCAAGGCGAGCTGCTTCATGGTGGTGTTCTATACGCTGAACGCTTTCCTGCATTTCGCGTTTCTGGAGCAGCAGGCCGGCATGGTGGGAGTCGCCGGGATCCATACGCTGCTGAATCTGGTGGCGACACCGTTGATGGTGCCTTTCTCCGGGCTGCTGGTGCGGATGGCAATGCTGACGCTTCCCATCGACGAGATGGAGCGCCGGGAGGAGGAGGAACGGAGCCGCCTGACCAAGCTGGATCCGCTGTTCTTAAAGAATCCCTCCTTCGCCCTGGAACAGGCACGGGAGACCGCCGTGGAGATGGCGCGGTTCATCCGGGATGGGCTGTACGAGGCCATCGGCCTGTTACACAACTGGGATGAGGAGGTGGCGGCCTCCGTGGAGCATATGGAGCAGCGGGCGGACCGGTATGAGGACCATCTGGGCTCCTATCTGGTGCAGATCAACAATCATCATCTGGCGGTGCGGGACAGCCGGACGCTGTCGATCCTGCTGCACTGTATCACAGATCTGGAGCGGATCAGCGACCATGCGCTGAATATCGCGCAGACGGCGAAGGAGATGAATGAGAAAAACGAGCATTTCTCAACGAAGGCCATGGAGGAGATCGATATCTTCTCAGCGGCGGTACGAGAGATCGTGAGCCACTCCTTTGAGGTGTTCGCCATGCAGGATGCTGTCGGGGCTCACACCGTGGAGCCGCTGGAGGAGGTTATCGATGGCCTGCATATGGAGATCAAGAGACGGCACGTCCGCCGGCTCCGCAAGGGGAAATGCACGATCGAGCTGGGTTTTGCGCTGTCCGATCTGGGAACGGATTATGAGCGGATCGCAGATCACTGCAGCAATATCGCACTGAGCGTGATTGAGGTCTCCGAGGGACTGTTTGAAACCCATGAGTATCTGGAGTTGTTGAGAACGGAGACCCATCCGGAGTTCGCCGTATCTGTGGAGCAGTATGAAGAGAAATACAGGTTGCCGGCCCTGAAGCGGGAGAGAGAGGATGCGCTGCCGGAGGAGGAGACGACGGAACTGCCTGAGATTGTGGCTGTAGACGGGACACCGAGGGAGAAACCGAAGAAGAAGGAGCCGTCGAAGCAGAAGGGAAACAAGAAGAAATAAGATGTGGAGTGAGACGCCGGAGGAGAAAGAGGAACTGAATATCACCCGGGAGACAGATTTCGGTGTGATGAAGATTATGGACACTTTCTATGGCGACGAGCCGGTGCGGATGTTGTTGGTGGATGACACGCAGGAGTCCGCGACCTACCGGGAGCCCTGGCGCAGGAATGAACTGGTCTTTCCCTATACCTAGTGCATCGCTGCGTTGTTCGGTGAACCGGAGGATCTGGGGCCGGTACGGGTGCTGCTGATCGGCGCCGCGGGCTGTTCCCTGGTGAAATACTTCATCGCCCATTATCCGGAGGGACGGATGGATGTGGTGGAGCTGCACCGCGAGATGATCGAGGCGGCGAGAATGTATTTCTATCTGGGGGAGCTGGAGGAGAACCTGCAGGTGGCGCACATGGATCGCCTGCGGATCTATATCAGTGACGGTATGAAATACCTGGATCGCTTCGTGGCGCAGGGGAAACAACCCCGCTACGATATGATCATCAATGACGCGTATATCGGCGATCAT
>JAFSYF010000042.1 GCA_017443695.1 Butyrivibrio sp. | reverse complement strand
TTTGTTTGCGTAGCGAGGGGGGGACTCGAACCCTCGACACCGCGGGTATGAACCGCGTGCTCCAGCCAGCTGAGCTATCTCGCCATACCAGTCACTTGCCTATTATGCAACCGACCAAATCATTGTAAACGCAGGAACGATATCTGTCAAGTGTGATTTTTATTCAGCGCATGGTCAGTCATAATTGGGCGCATCACCCATGCGAAAAAGCGGGCGGATAATATGTATTATGTTCAGAATATGTCATGATACAATGCTCCAAGGAACGGTAGTATTTGGATTCTGCCGATGATAGGCAGTGGTGCGGGACGATAACAGGTAGTCAGGAAGGAGGATCAGATGGGTCATTTTAATCGCTTCAAGACGGTTGTGTACATCCCGGCGCAGGTCGCCGCTGGTTTCACCAAGGACAAGTTGGCATATGATTATGCTTTTCTGGAGAAATACATCGGACTGGACAAGGTGTATCTGGAGACACACCGGGGCGGTACGGACGTGGAGCAGGCGCAGCTGCTCATGATCAGGGATTATCTGGAGGAGCAGGGCGTTGAGGTGTCCGGCGGTATCACCACGACCATAGATGATTTCGAGGGGGCGGAGGCAGGCAAGCAGCGTCTGTTCAGGACCTTCTGCTACACGGATCCGGCGATGCGTGGGCGCCTGAAGGAGATTGTGGAATACACGGCGGGCATTTTTGATGAGGTGATTCTGGATGATTTTTATTTCACCAACTGCAGCTGTGAGCGCTGTATCCGGGAAAAGGGAGAAATGGACTGGGTCAGCTTCCGGAGGAAACTGATGGAGGATGTTTCGGAGAATCTTGTGGTAAAGCCGGCCAGGGCGGTCAACCCGCGGGTCAGGATGGTCATCAAGTATCCGAACTGGCGGGAGTCCTATCATTTCACGGGTTATGTCCCCGGCACCCAGAGCAGGTTTTTTGATGCCACCTATACTGGAACTGAGACCAGGAGTCCGGCCCACACCGATCAGCATCTGCCGGAGTACTTAAGCTCCAGTCTGATACGGTATATGGAGAATGCCTGGCCGGGACGGAACGGCGGCGGCTGGTTCGATACCTATCAGTGCTGGTCGGTTGACCGCTATCTGGAGCAGGCATATCTGACGGCGTTTGCCGGGGCGAAGGAACTCATGCATTTCCAGTGGAATGATCTGATCGACAATCCATTCGTGGCGCCGATGGGGCTGATGCTGTCCCGGATTGACCGCATGATGGAGGATATCGGAAAACCCGTGGGGATTCCCACCTGCATTCCTTTTGAAGCCTGCGGAGAAAACCACCTGGAGATGCGGTTTGGCATGGTGGGTGTGCCGGTGGAGACGACGCCCTTCTTTCCGGAGAATGGGGCAAAGAAGGTATTCCTGACGGAGAGCGCGGCGCAGGATGGGGAGATTGTCCCGAAGCTGGCAGCCTATGTGCGGGAGGGAGGCGTGGCCGCCATCACAACCGGATTTCTGAAAAAAGCCGGTGATGCGCTGCGCAAGGCCGGCCTGACGATGGCGACGCTGACAGGAAATTCTGTCCATGTGACGAGATATCATGTGACAGGGGATGAAGCCGGTTATGTGGAGCATCAGCGGTCCGTTCTTTTCCCGGAGATCCTTCATGGCAATAACAATGAGTGGTCTCTGCTGAACGGCGGAAATGGTGATTTCCACGCACCGCTGGTGCTGCGCAGCAGCTACGGACTGGGACGGCTCTATATTCTGGCCATTCCGGAGAATGCGGCAGAGTTGTATGATCTGCCGGTGGAGGCACTCGATGTATACAAGCGTGTGCTGTCGGAGGATCTCTATGCCTCCGGACGTGGATTCTCGATGTTTACCTATGAGGATGGAAGTTTGATTCTGTACCGCTATGTGAAAAAGGATCTGCACCCGGAGCTGGTGACGATTCATACAACAGAGGCTGTCACGGCCCTCGTTGACGTGTCCTCCGGACACCGGATTGAACCGGTCAGAGAATCACGCAACGAGGATTTTGAGCATACAGCCGGACATTGCTTCGGAATTGTGCTGGAACCCGGAAGGTTCATTCGCCTAAAGCGCGTCTGATCGCCTCCGTAGTGATGCGCAGCGCCTTGATGCGGGCGTAGTGCTTGTCATTGGATTCGAGGACGTACCAGGGGGCATATTCGGTGCTGGTCTTTTGGATCATTTCATCGATGGCCTCCTCGTACAGATCCCATTTTTTACGGTTGCGCCAGTCTTCTTCAGTGATTTTCCACTGCTTCTCCGGGGTGTTCTGACGGTCATTGAAGCGCGCAAGCTGTGTGTCCTTATCAATTTGAACCCAGAATTTGAGGATCACGGCACCCCAGTCGTGCAGCTCTTTCTCAAATTCGTTTATCTCATTATAGGCACGCTGCCAGTCATTCTCAGTACAGAAACCCTCCAGACGCTCTACCATGACACGGCCATACCAGGTGCGGTCAAAGATGGCGATGTGTCCGTCCTTGGGCAGTCTGTTCCAGAAGCGCCAGAGGTAATGACGGTTTTTCTCATGGGGCTCCGGGGAGGCGATGGGGTGTACCTCGAAACCGCGCGGATCCAGTGCGGCGGTCAGGCGTTTGATATTGCCGCCCTTTCCGGCTGCGTCCCATCCCTCATAGCCGATGACCACGGGGATTTTCTTCTGATAGATCCGGTTGTGGAGGGAGGCCAGCTCGCTCTGCAGCTCATCCAGTTCCTTCCGGTAGTCCTCATCACTGATGGAAACGGAGAGGTCTATATCCCTGACAAATGGCATCTGTACGAAGGGGAAGGTGTTCTGCAGCAGGGTGGCTGCACGTCCTGCGTTCTGCAGCGCGGTATCAATGCTGCGTACCAGTTGCTCGGTGACCTGAAGCTCTGCCCACTTGCGGTTTTTGGAATCAATGAAATACCAGGGAGCGATGAACTGGTCCGTTGCCTCGATGTAGTTGTCATAGATGTCGAGGCACTTATCATAGTGTTTGTTCTGCCAGCGATCCCATTTTTCTACGCGCCAGCTGGTGCTTTTGTCACTTTCCAGTTCGGAAAGGCGTTTTTTCTGCTCATCCTTGGAGATGTGGAAGAAGAATTTGACCAGCAGATAGCCATTGTCGGAGAGGGTGCGTTCAAATCGCCGAATGGAGGTCAGCTGCTGTTTGTAGGTATCATCGTTGATTTCGCCGGTCAGCTTGTGCTGCGTAACTTCCCCCATCCAGCTCCCGTCGAAGAAGGAGAACTTGCCGCCCTCCGGAATCCGGATGAAATACCGGTATAGAAACGGTCTGCGCAGTTCGTCGTCGTTGGGCCTGGCCAGCGTCTCTGTTTTGTAGAAGCGGGGATCCAGGTTCTTGATCACCTTGCCCAGAATACTGCCTTTGCCGGCACCACCCCAGCCATCCATGATGACCAGAACGGGGAGCTTTTTCTCCTTGATGGCCATCTGCCGTCTGGCCAGCTCCAGCCGCGCCTTCTCCAGTCGCGCGTCGATCTCCGCGTCGTCCGGCCGTTTTGCTTTTACCCATTCTTTCAGCATATTCACCTCCCAATATATATGTAAAGAAGCATACTATATGTATTCTACGCCAGAGCCGGACGACTTGCAATATCAGTGTTACCATTCACAGCCCCTGTGAATGGTAACTGGCAAATCGGGCATTCCATGCGCTCTTTGAGCGCGGCCCGATTTGCTGCATGCCTCGCATTCGCAAGCTCATGCTCGCGGAATGATGGCTGTGAACAGTAGCCAATATCAGCTTGAATTTACCATGACAAACGTGTATCATAAGACAGTGTGCCCTGACGGCACCGTAATTCTTATTTTGGAGGAAGAAATCATGAATATGTTACTGGCAGCCACGACAGAGAATCCGGGAGGGATGAGTCTCATCACCATCGTTCTGATCTATGCAGTGATCTTCGGTGTGATGTATCTGCTGTTAATCAGGCCCCGGAACAAGGAACAGAAGCAGAAGGCACAGATTCTGTCCCATCTTGCGGTTGGGGACAGTGTCCGGACAACCGGCGGCTTCATCGGAACG
>JAFSYF010000306.1 GCA_017443695.1 Butyrivibrio sp. | reverse complement strand
ATTGCAGTCATTGTAGCATGTCCTTCACGGAGATTGCAAGTCCGTGATTCTTCACACCTGATGCATACTTAATGCAACTTCTCAAACACGTATTTCAGGTTCTGGCCACCGGCCTTCTGAAATTTCTTTACGGCCTTGTCGTACTGCTTCCGGTTCTTTGCTTTGATGGTGACCTTCATATCCTTCGGAGCCTTGGCCATGGCCTTTTTCTCAAGGTTCAGTCTGCCTGCCTTCTTAACGGCGATCTCGACGCTGCTGATGCCGGACTTGGCAAAAACCTTATTATCAAAGCTGGTCACCGTATCCGGGATCACCACCGTGCCCACGCCACGCAGACCGGAGAAGATCCTGCCTGACATGCCATCCACCGTCAGGACCCTGCCATCGGAATCCGTTACGGTCGCGGGAATGACCAGTGTACCGACGGATGCGCTCCGTATTTCAGAGAGCAGGATGGTGTCGTATGCTTCAGGCACAAACTTCATCACGGCGGATGTGCCATCGGCAGATGTATTTGTCACAACAAAACTGATGACAACATTGATACTGTTCTTTATGGTCTCCGTCCGGGTGGTGGAGCCGTCCTCATTCTGGACCACCACCGTCGTCGTTGTGGAGCCGTCCGGGTTGACCACCGTCTCACCCTGCTCTGCAGGCTCCGACGCAGGCGCCGGAGTCGAGTCCTGTTCCGGTTCCGGTTCCGGGTCGGGCTCCGGGGCCGGCTCAGGCGCAGGTGTCGGTTCCGGGAGGGGCATCGGATCCAGTTCCTGTTCCGTCTCCGGGACTGGCTCCGTTTCCGGATCCGGAACAGCGCTCCCGCCACCGTCATAGTCGGTCTTCGACAGTGTCAGCTGTGTGCTGGAGAACAGCCCCGTTGTATCCGTGTCATAAGTATACGTCGTATCACATACGGTATAGCCGTAGGCTGTTCCGTTTGCCGCGCCCTTCATGAACAGTTTATCCGGATATCCGACCGTTCCGGTGTCACAGTTCGTCACATCCACAAGATAATTCTCGCCGCTGATCGTCACGAGATTCCACATATGGTCGCCGGCGCCTGTACCGGCACTCATCGAACCGGTGACAATGGTACTGTTGATGCCGGAAGCATCGCAGAGATACTGGAATGCCTTGGCATATCCCTCGCAGACCACGGTAGTGGCAGAATCATTGTCAAACACATAGATCATCTGCCAGGGATCCCCATATGCAACACCACCTCTTGCCGCATCGTCGTTGTATTCCGTCCGTTCGCAGATCTCATTCCTGAACCCGGTCAGCTGCTCTGCAGTGGTTTTGCCCTTGTAATTCGCCACAATATCATCCGCATTCCTCTTGGCCATCGTCGCCGCATAGGTTTTCCCCCTGTCGGTTGTATAGGCGCCAGCGCTATATGCCGATGCAACAGCGAAACTGACCGTAAAGGATGTGCTGTTGCCCTGGGCCTGTGTGCCCACTGTTTTGTCATGCCAGTACAGCTCATAAGGCAGATCGCAAATCAGGGCATCATAAATCCTGCCGTCATCCATCAGGTCGATATCCCCGGCGACACGGAACGTTGTTTCCGAATCCATTCCGGAAGCAACATGCTTGATATGATTTGCAAGCTGTTTATAGATGGCCTTCTGCCTGACATTCAATGATTCAGAGCCCTTGGCGTTCCTGGCCTGGACGCTGACCGTTGATGGATGCACGGAGAACAGCTGGTCCACATATCCGGCGAACAGCTCATCGTTGGTCATGGAAGCGGTATCCGCTCCCATCTCCGGCAAACTGCCGGCAGCATATGCCATCTGTGGCGCCACACCGATGGCCGCTGCGCATGCCATCACCGATGACATGGTAAGGGCCAGCAATCTTCTGTGTTGTTTCATTATAATACCCCCCTTCCAAGTGCCTTACGCCCTCAACGGAGCGGAGACAGCGCATTGGGCTGTTCTGATAGATACACAGCCAGCTCCTAATATTATACCATTTGTTTGGCCATCTTGAATCATTTCTTTACTGTATAGTTTCTGGAGAATTCTCCCGGGGCCGACCGGCAAAGTACTGGCACCACCCTGCAGAATGTGCTATGATAATTGTGTTAAACGAAGATATTTCGTTACAATTCAGCGCCTTGCCAGCGCTGAATTGTAACTGGCGATTCGGGCATTCAAATGCTCGCTACGCTCGCGGCCCGAATCGCTTGTATCGGCTGAATCCAAACACTGGGCCGCAGCCATGCAGCGGAGTGCATGGCTCGGCACTGAACAGTAACGATATTTCTTTTTTGGGGGTTATCGGATCAGGGGAATATGCCGATCTTCACAGTGTATGGGAAAAGGAGGGACGAACATGGTCATTCAGAATAATCAGTTGAATCTTAATACGAATCTGCAGTCGGTATCCGCCGGAAAGCCGGAAACAAAGAATAAGCCGGCTTCTACGACACAAACAGCGGAGCAGCCCAAAGAAGAATCCATCGCGGTGTCTCTGACAGACGCATCCAAACGCAGACTGGATCGTGCGGCGCAGAATGGCGACCACCGCATCAGTCCCGAGGAGGGCGCCCGTGAGGTCGAATCCGCGCAGGCGAACATCCTGAAGAATCCCGCCCAGGCGGTTTCGGCACAGTCCAATCAGGATGCAGCAGCGGTGGCGTCACTTCTGGAATAAGTCATATTGGAATAAAAAATGGTCAATCACAGGCATGCACCGGATCCGCTCCGGTTCCCATGCCTGTTATTGTGTCTCCGCGGCAAGTGTCTCCTGATACCGTTCCAGCAGCGGATAGATCACACCAAAGGGATCCTCGGTCATACGGATCTCATCCCCCAGTTCAATCACTTTTTGATTCATCCGGTCTCTTTGCTCCCAGACAGGAAGGCCGTCCGCGTTGGGGTCGCCGGTCTTCACAAAATTCACCCAATAGGATTGCATGATCCGTGAGAGTTCCTCATCCGATTCATCATACAGCCACGCATGCCGCCAGAGATTGCCATAGGCATACGGCATCTCCCCGGCGTGGTAATTGCTGAGGGAGGGATTCCTTTTGGAAAAATAGTACTCGTAAACCGGACGGTCTTCCGCGGCCATATAGCTGCTCCACAGCTCATGGCTCCAGGTAAACCAGGCCGCGCTGTATACGAAATTGGCAGATCCCTTGGCGTCTCCGCCCTTGTCTGTGATGAACTTCTCATCCTGTATTCTGCTCCCCGGCGGAACGAGTGCGGCAGCTTCGCCCGCCTCATCCCCCAGCACCCCCGAGAGGATCTCCTCATAATTCTCTGCGGTGATTTTGGTATCCAGCATAAAGGCATCGGCTTCCTTTGCGTTGAATCCGTTCAGAAGCGCCTGCTCATGATTCTGTCCTTTCTCATATGTGCGGTACGGCATCTCCGTGATACAGTAACCGTCCAGCGTCATGGCACTGTTCATATAGGATGTCTGCACCAGCTGCTCCGCCGGAATATCGCGCATGGCGGCGATATCAGAAGCACCCATCTCCGCCATGATATCCGCCCCCATTTCCAGCGCCTCGTCCATACTGCGGAAGGTATGGTAGGGCTTCTTAGCGACGATGCCGCTGGATTCCGCGATCGCTCTGATGAACATGCCCTCCGTCAGGGGGGATACGCACAGGGCATTGACGCTTGAGGCACCTGCCGACTCACCGGCAATGGTGATCCTCTCCGGGTCTCCGCCGAAGACCGCGATGTTTTCTCTCACCCACCGCAATGCCATGATCTGATCCAGCAGCCCGTAATTGCCTGTTGTCCCGTTGGGGGATTCGTTCATCAGCTCCTCGCTGGCATAGTAGCCAAAAACCCCGAGACGATAGGCGAAATTCACGACGATGATGCCCTGGGCCGCCAGATTCTCCCCCCGGTATTCCGTATGGGAGGACCGCCCTGTCATGAGAGACCCGCCATGGATAAAGAACAGCACCGGCAGCGGGGCATCCCCGGTTTCGGCGGGGGTAAAAACATTCAGGTACAGGCAGTCCTCGCTCACCGGCTCCCTGTAATAATCCTTTGTGCCGATTCTGTAGTTGTGATAACCCAAAAGCTTCGTCAGGGAGTCAAACCAGACGGGGCTCCTGCTCTGCATGGCGCCGGGCGCAAATGTATCACAGGCTCTCACGCCCTCCCAGGCCTCGGGCGCTTCCGGCTCCCGCCACCGCAGCGCCCCCACCGGGGGCCTGGCATACGGGATACCCGCATAGACACGGGCTGTCTTATCCTCATTGTAGACACCGGTGAGGTCTCCCTGACCGATATGGATAACGTCTGTTATTTCCGGGTTCTTTGTAGCAACGGCCGGCATCTGGCGGAAGGGCGGACCCGTCAGCTTCAGATTGATGACGAGGAGCAGCATTGCGCCCGCCATGCATGCACATGCCGTTTTCCAGTTCCACTGCTCTTTTCCCTTCAGATAAATCCCTGTGGCAAAAAAAGCCGCCGCCACCGCAGCAGTGATGAGCCATCCCACCAGTGTATTCTTGGACAACTCCAGAAATGCCATATAGATGATGAGCATAATAATGAATAGAACGGTCATAGATCTCCCTCCGCTTTTCATGCAGGTATTGTAGCAGAAGCGCCGTTACTTGTCACTTTCCGGACAGGCTTTGATCGTTATGCATGTGACAGTGACAGGAAAAAAAAGACAACGATAAAGGGGGCCGGAAGCCCCCTTTGTCTGCCATTGCCTCTGAGTAGCGATCGGGCTGATACGGATTCGCTATGCTGTCTGCTGTACCCGATATACGCGACCGGATTTGATCTGCTTATACCGATTTGGTCTGCTGTACCAGCCAATAGACCGCGCCAATGGCCAGAATCACCGGCAGAAGCTTGACGAACAGTCCGATCATCCCGAAAACCAGGCCCAGGCCCAGACCAATCGCAACCAGCAGTACAATCAACAGTGTCAACATAGCTGCACCTCCTTCTTTATTTTGCCGGGTCTGGTCTGATCGGATTCCGGCTGCCTGACGGATATATGATATATGCCGATCTCCTTGCAGAACGCCTCATGCTTCCGCATTTCTTCCATCAGTCTGCAGACCAATACACGCTCTCTCACTGTCATCCGCTTTCCTCCAGCCCGGTTATTGTGTGTGTTTGTTTATAACAGAGATTCTACTATCACCCACAACTGGGATACAGCATCCAAACAGCAAAATGGCGCTTCTAATTCCCCCAAAAAGGAAAAATACTCTCCTTTTATTCATCTCTCCTTTCATGTTCCCGCCAATCCTCTGCTTCCCTGACGGTTTGATGCAGATACCGCATCACCTCCACCGGGTAGTCTCCAACGGCCGTTTCATTCGTGACCATGACTGCGGCAGCCCCGTCAGCAACGGCATTGAATATGTCCGAGACCTCTGCCCTGGTCGGAATGGGGGAATGGATCATCGAGCTTAACATCTGTGTCACCACAAGAAAGGGACATCCGGCGTTCCTGCATCTTCGTGAGACGTTTTTCTGTACCGCTGGCAGCGCCCACAGGGGGACATCATTGCCCAGATCTCCCCTTGCGATGACAATCATATCGGCTTCCGGGATGATGCTGTCCAGATGTTCCACCCCCTGCCGGTTCTCAATCTTGGCAAAAATCCGCGGCTGACTTATGCCCTCCCTTCGGAGGAAGTCTCTGATCAGACGCAGATCCTCACCGCTGGTCACAAAGGGCTGCATGATCGCGGTGACACCAAAGTCCCGGCAGATCCGCAGATTCTCCATATCCTGCCGCGTCAGAATGTCGCCTTTGATATCCTTGTCCCGGACCTTGATGCTCTTTCCACCGGTCAGCTGTCCGCCCCGGATCACGTGCGTCCGCGCGCTTCCACCGGTTCTCTCGACCCTGAGGAGGATCCTGCCATCATCCAGGAGGATCTCGTCGCCTTCATCCAGCGCTGCAAGCACCCTCCGGGGGACAGGGATGCCGCCGTTACGATTCACAACCATCATACCGCGGGCAAGAGCCTGCGAATGCGAGGCAGACCCGTCCTGCACATCCTCCGGCATCAGTTCGATCTCCGAACCGCTCTCCAGAAGCAGGCCATCAAAAAAACGACCGATCCGGAGCTCACCGCCCTGCAGATCGATCAGCAGCTGTGCCTGTACACCGGCCCTGTCCATGGCATTCTGATAATGGCCGATGAGTTCCCGGCTCTCCTCCAGGGAGGTATGGGACAGATTCAGCCGCATACCACTCATGCCCTCCAGCAGCATGCGGTAAAGAATGTCCTCATCCGCGCACTTCGGGCCCAGTGTCGCAAAAACTTCCGTCATCACCGTCTTGATCAGATCCCGAAATCAATGATCTGCCGTCTGGGTATCATCCGCAGTCAGGTACAGATCGTCCCATGCACCCCAGCCGCCGCCTGCGGCCGCCGTACCAATCCGGAGTGTCACCTTCGTCCCGTCCGCGGGAACCACGATCTGCGTGATCTCCGGATTCTGCCAGTTCTGCCAGCCGGTCACGGACGTCTCTGCAAGGTATCCGGCATCGGAGCCATCCACCTGTGCCTCCAGCGTGAAACGCGCGTCATCGCCGCAATCCCCGCCCTCCAGGTATCCGCCGAAGGTATAGCTCCCCCGGGGCAGTGTCACGGTCTGCTCCGCAGTAAAGGAGAAGGGTGTCGGCGCCCAGAACTTCAGACAGTAGCTGCCTGTACGAACATTATCGCTGTCCTTCTGAATCGCCACCGCATCATCCTCGTTGTCATTCAGGATCGTCCAGTACTGCCCATTGGGGCCGGCCTCGAATCCGCCGTCCTTCAGCAGGTTCTGCGCCTTGATCGTCACATTCAGACTGGCGGTGCCGCCCTGTCCTGCGGCGTCCTCCTCATAGCTTCCGGTGATCACGTAGTCCCCGGCTGCCGTAAGAGACGCCACCTCCTGCGCATCCCAGGTCACCGGATCCTCCACGATCGTCCCGTCGTTATAGTGCACCCGTACGCGCTCCGGCAGTGCCTGTGACACATCCTCTCCGTAGTCCACCACGATATGCGCCACCTCCACCTCCGTCACCGCAAGCGGTGCGATGGCGCCTGTCCGCAGATAACTGTAGAGCCGCGCACTCTCCAGCGGATGCCCCCGGAAATCAAACCAGGCCTCATTATCCACCACGGTCCCGCCGTAGTAGAGCCTGGCGCTCTCATCATAATCCCCGGCGTAGCTCGTCGCCCAGCCGGAACCCTTCTCCTCCCAGATCGCCCGGTTTTCGGTCAGTATCTGCTGCGCATCATCGCTGTTTCCTTCCACGACCTGAACCGGGAGCCAGGCCGGCTCCCACCAGCACAACCCGATGGCCGCATCCCCCACATCCATCAGTGCCTGTGCGAGACCTCTGATGTGATCCGCCTGTCCCTGGACACCCGCCGGATAGGGGAATACATCCCCCGCCTTGTCCGCGGTCTCCGTCGTCCCGCCGCCGTCCCCATCCTCGAAGGTATAGACGTAGGAGGTCTCTGCGACCATCACTTTTTTGCCGAATTTACCTGCGATATCGGTGAGAATCCCCGTCAGATTCTGCAGCGTTCCATGCCAGTAGGGGTAATAGGAGGTGGCAAATACGTCATACGGCACGCCGCCCTCCTCCAGTGCCCGGGCATACTGACGGTAGTTCCCCGGATGCTCCGGATTGGCGAAATGAACCGCCACCAGCATCTCATGGTTTTTCGCTGCAGAGACCTCCCGTACGGCCTCTGCGCCGGCGGCAAAGAGCTGCGGCATGACCGACCAGTCGTCCACGCCGGCGATCCCGTTGTTCGTCTCATTGCCGACCTGGACGATGGCCACATCCACGCCCGCTGACAGGAGCTCCGTCAGGCTGTCCACCGTATAGTCATGGAGCGCCGACACCTCTTCTGTGAGTGACATCCCCTCCCAGGCCTTCGGGGCACGCTGCTTGCCGGGATCTGCCCAGAAATCGGAATAGTGGAAATCAATCATCACGCGCATGCCGGCATCCGTGGCGAGCTGCCCGAGCTGCACCGCGTGCGCCAGATCACAGTTGCCGCCGCCATAGGGCCGTCCCTCCTGATCATAGGGATCCACCCAGACGCGGATGCGCACGAGATTCGTCCCGCCCTCATGGAGGAAGCGGAAGAAGCCCGCATCATCCAGCTCATTCCCATCGTAATCATAGTAACAGACGCCGCTGTCCCGCTCCACCAGATAGGATGAGAGGTCTGCCCCGAGGAAGAAATCCTCCGGCAGCCCCTGCACCTTCTGTACCGTGATGCCGGCATCGACGGCCGTACTCCAGTCCGGTTCAGCGCTCACCGTCTCCGCTTCCGCATGACTGTCTGCTGCAGCCGCCTCCGCCGGTGTGGTGGCTGCTCCCGTATCGGTGGCCCCTGCTGCCGGCGTGGTCTCCGGCGCAGGCGCATCAGCAGTTATGGTGGTCTCCGCCGTGGTCTCTCCCTGGTTGGGCGTCTGCCCGCAGCCTGCCACAGCCAGCATCAGGATCAGGCTCCAGGCCCATCTACGATTCCGCATATCCACTCCTCTCTTCTCTCGATGTCATTTCATACTCTTTCTCTATGATCTCCAGATAATGCATCCCCGCACTCTCCTCCGAGTACTTCGACGCGGATTCCTCCATGCGCACGAGCAGGCGCTCTTTCTCCTCCCCCTGCAGGCGGAAGCATTCCTCGAATTGTTCCGCCAATCCTGTGATGCTGTTGGCCCTGGTCAGATACCCGTTCACGCCATGCTGTATGATGCCGTCAATCCCCTCTCCCACACTGCCAATCGGGATGCATCCATTGACCATGGCTTCCACATAGGTCAGGCCAAAGCTCTCGTCCTCACTGACCATGACGAAGAAATCATTTTTCGTCATGGCGGACAATACCGCCTCATGATCCACCATACCCATAAAGCTGTAAGAACCGGGGTATAGTCTGTCCTCTGCCAGTTGCTCCAGCCGGCTCCGCTCCACCCCGTCTCCGTAGATCTCCAGATGGAAGGCATACCGATCCCGAATCGTTGCCAGCGCCTCAATGATCACGTCCACATGCTTCCGCGGGATCAGTTTTCCGGCGTACATGATGCCGATGTTATGGTCCGTTCTCTCTAATGCATGCGCTGCTTTTTTTCCGCCTGAATAGATGATCTCTGCGCTCAGGCCTGACAACTGCTGTTGTTCAAAAAAAAACCGCAGATCCTCCGATCTTGCGTAGAAGGCATCAAAGGTCTGCCTGACCGCCGCTGTTTCCGAGGTTCTTCTGTACCAGTTCTGTCTGTCTGTCGTATGTAATACCGCCATTTTCCGGATATTCGGGAAGATCTCCTTCACGACATTGATCACCGTCGTAGGCAGATGGGCGACGATGATGTCCGGATCAAATGCGCGCTCCGCGGTCACCTTTTCAATAAAGCTTTTTACCCGTTTTTTCTCATGATCGGTGATCCTCGATCCCTGCTTATACGGTTTCATCACCTCGATCAGCGCCACCGGAACGCCATCCACCGTATAGCTGTATCCTTTCCGGAACCTGCGCTCTTCTGCAGACGCATACCGCATGATCTTCCGGAGGCTTTCAAAATAGATATCCAGGACAAGCACCTGATGTTTCTCCGCCCATGGACGAATCAGGTAGTGGATCGCGCTTGTATCATGAAACAATTGGGGGCGCCCTTCTATATAATACAGAGGTGTGATTACCAGAATATTCATCATCTCTTCCTCAACAGGCTTCAACCATCCCGCGACATACCAGTTTCAAAGCTCAAATGCGCTCTTCTGCGGCAGAATCCTTCTCAATTCTCTGTTGATGACCGTTTTGCATTCTGCAAAGAATTCGTCCGTCATGGCGCCATCATTGATGCACACCACGGAACCGCTCTGTGTACGTATATAATCGGCGCATGCCCGCATTTCTTTTGCATCCGACAGATAAAAGCTTCTGCCAAACGCAAAGGATCTGGGCCAGAACTTGCCCGCTGCAATCTGCCAGTTTCTCATCGTCCAATGGGAATAATCCAGTTTGGTTCTGAACCTGTGGCTGCAGGTCTCCAGGAGCTCTTGCTCCTCTTTTTTCCATACAACATCAAAGG
The DNA here is from genome assembly GCA_017443695.1 of Butyrivibrio sp. Taxonomy (GTDB): domain Bacteria; phylum Bacillota; class Clostridia; order Lachnospirales; family Lachnospiraceae; genus Butyrivibrio. The sequence goes on along the minus strand of JAFSYF010000306.1, from coordinate 3,350 downwards.
TTGATTTTAAGTATGAATAGGGCAGATGGGTCTGCTGTATTTCCGGAAACGCCCTGCACGGCAGCAGATACAGGGTTTTCAGGATATGCCTGCCATAGCAGGGCGCAAACCATTTGGACCAGTTGCCAAAGATCGCAGACTTCATATCGAAGTATTGATTGATGACCCACGTCGCCTGCAGGCTGGCATACACACTCATTTTGGCAGGAGAGATGGAATGGATGTTCAGACCTGCGGAATCACAGGGCAGTCCATGAGAGAAGAAATCCGACGGTTTCGTCTTTTTGATCAGGAACATGTCGTCGTTAAAAAGGACGAACCGGCTGGACAGTTCTTCAATCCTGTTCAGCATCAGTTCGATCGGGTTGCTGTTAAACGTCGGCAGGCACCCGGCGGGCATGTAGTCCGCATGTTTCACGATCCTCAGCTTGAGATGCCTGGTGTTCAGCCATTTGGGAACATGCCCGTACGTGATCAGAAAAACGCGATGGACCCACGGCGCAAACTGCTCTACCCCTCTGAAGAAGTACTGCAGATTCTCCCAGTCTCTGTACCTTTTCTCACTGACATCATCCGTGGCCGCGGGTGTATATTTCATTTTTTGCCTTCGCCACTCAGGGTCGCTGTCATCCACCCACAGGATGACAAAATCTATTTTGTCACGAGTCATCATCTGGCTGTACGCTCCTGCTTTCTTCCTATGATGTCCACTCAGATTCTTCTGGGGAACGCTTGCTTACGAAACTTACTCGTACCTGTCCAGAACTGGTTCTGACCAGTTACACATACTCAATGGAAGGGTGGAACTGTAACCCTTCCGCATAACCTGTTACCAGTGTATGCAGCTTGTCCCGTTTATTCTTTTTCTCTTTCACCAGCACCAGCAGAAATGTATATACGAATTTCGCTGCCAAATATGCCCATCCTCTGATGCCCCATTGCCTGTAACAATGGACGTCATTCCTGTACAGGTACCTGTATCTGTAGAGCCGGTCCGGTGTATCCCTGACCAGACTGGCCTTTCGGTTGATCTTCATGGCGTGCGTCACCCGGCTCGACGGGACAACGTATATGGGATACTTCCTGCCTACGCGGCTGCAGAACTCGTAATCCTCTGTATATATATAGTAGGCCGACAGGGGGAGTCCGACTTCTCTCACCGCCTTCGCCCTGATGAACATGGATGCCAGTGAAACCATGCACACCCTGACGAGATGCCTGTGATAATCCTCCTCTGTCATAAACCGGAACAGGCTTTTCTTCTGACGGTTGGATTCACATATGCTGCCGTCGGTCCAATAGGCCGCGCTGGACAGGATCCCCCAGTCATCTCCCAGTTCTCCGGCAGCTTTCAGCAGTTCATACAGCGTATCCGGATACGGGATCACATCATCGTCCATCACCCAGATATATGCGTATCCTGCCCTGACGGCTTCCCTGATCCCTCTGGATGTCCCGGCTGCACATCCGAGATTCTTCCGCATATTCAGATATTGGACGTTTTCATATGCATACTTTTCCTGCAGCATCGCCTCCGTGCCATCCGTGCTCCCATTGTCAATGATGATGACATCGCAGGATGCTTTTTCCTGAGACATAATGCCGGCCATGCACTGATCCACGAGTTCTCTTCGGTTATAAGTAACTACGACCGCACATACTTCATTACGTCTCATGCCTCTTCCTCACGCCTGTGCATTCCATATCGATACCAGTATAAGTTACAATTCAGCACTGGTAAAGCGCTGAATTGTAATTGCTTTCGTGGTATACTGATGTAACTGTTCAGAACCAGTTCTGAACAGTTACTACTGTTACGGTTCAGCGACTTATCGGGCGGATCCCGGGGCCAAACAATAACCTTATTAGGGAGACTGTCTTAGAAACTGCTGCACAGTGATGCGTTTTTTTCAATCATAAGGAGAAAACCTATGGAAAAATGGGCAAGAGCAAAGTATCAGCCGGCACGTCCCCTGTACGGGGACAGGATGATCACCGGGAGCAGTGCGCACATCGCGCTCTCCAAACAGGCTGCTTCGGAGGGCATTGTTTTACTGAAGAATGAGGACCATGTGCTGCCCCTGAAATCCGGCGCCAAACTGGCACTGTTTGGCAAGGGTGTCTTTGATTATGTGAAAGGCGGCGGCGGAAGCGGTGATGTCTACGCCAGATATATCCGCAATCTGTATGAGGGCTTCGCCGAAACGGATGCGGAGATCTATGCGCCTTTATGCGATTTCTACAGGGACTATGTGGAACAGAAATACCGTGAAAAAAACGCTCCCGGGATGATTGCGGAGCCTGCGCTTGATCCGTCGATGATCCGGTCCGCCAGAGAGTTCACGGATACTGCCGTTTTCTGTCTCAGCAGGTTCTCGGGAGAGGGCTGGGACCGTTCCGATGTGGAATACGAGGAGGAGGATAGTCCCTGGCCATGTGAAGAGTCCATGCCGCAGATCTCTGCGAAGATCTTCCCCAGGGGGGACTTCTATCTCTCGGCGCAGGAGGAGCAGCTCCTGAATGACATCTGCGCGGTGTTCGACAGGGTCATCGCGGTTCTGAACATCGGCGGCGTCATCGATACGAAATGGATCACCGCAAATGACCGGATTAAGGCTGCCCTTCTGCCCTGGCAGGGCGGAATGGAGGGCGCTGTGGCAACCGCACAGACCATCATGGGGCTCTATAACCCCAGCGGCAGGCTGCCGGATACCTTTGCGGGCGAGCTGTCCGACTACCCCTCCACAGAGGGTTTCCATGATTCTCCCCACTATGTGGCGTACACGGAAGACATCTATGTCGGCTACCGGTATTTTGAAACCATTGAAGGCGCCGCAAACAGGGTCGTTTTCCCCTTCGGGTACGGGCTCTCCTATACTTCTTTTGACAGGGAGCTGATCACAGCCAGAAGATGTGACGGCGGTTTCAGTTTCTTTGTCAGAGTCATCAATACCGGGGACTGCGCCGGTAAGGACGTGATCGCGCTCTATCTCGGCGCCCCCTGCGGGAAGCTGGGCAAGCCCGCAAGGCAGCTGGTAGCCTATGCCAAGACAAGGCTTCTGGAGAAGGGTGAGGCGGAGACGCTGGAGCTGTCCGTCAGCGATTACCAGCTCTCCTCCTATGACGATCTCGGCAAGATCTCCGATGCTTCCTATGTCATCGAGCAGGGGGAATACCGCTTCTTCCTCGGCGGCAACGTCAGGGACGCGGAGCTCCTGGATTATACCTATACCGAACCGGCAGACCGGGTTTATGAGAAGCTCTCCCACCATCTCGTTCCCGTATCACTTGAAAAGCGGCTGCTGTCGGATGGCAGCTATGAGGCGCTGCCCACAGGCCCCGAGAAGGAT
>JAFSYF010000305.1 GCA_017443695.1 Butyrivibrio sp. | reverse complement strand
TCCCACAATGAGCCCCATCAGAATACCCAGCACCAGTCCCTTCAGGGTGGCATACATCCGCTGCAGCTCATGCTTATAGTGTACGGGTTGAATAATTCTCTCAGATTCTTCTTCAGACATGACCTTGTTTTTCCTTTCTTTGAGATACGAGCGAATGCCAGTCCTTCATGGCCGCCTGCCCGGAGGGCGTGACCGGTTTGATCCATGTCCCCTGGTACAGGTGCCGCTGCATCAACACATAACGGATCACCTCGTCGCTGTAGCAGCAGGCAAAGACCACCAGCGTGGGCAGATGCCACACCATCCCGGTCAGCCACACAAGCGGCAGCACCATCACCCACATGAAGGTGATCTCCAGTACGGTTCCGTAGGTTGCATCCCCCGCCGCCCGGAAGGTGTCATTCTGCACCCAGTTCCCCATCCGGACGATGGCTGCAACCATGTAGATGATGACCAGACCAAAGGCGATCCGGAAGCTCTCCCCGCGCATCCCCATCACCGTCAGGATCGGCGTGTGAAACAGGATGAGCAGAAGCCCCATCAGCCCGATGAAGCCCTGGCAGAGATAGACCAGCCGCCAGGCACGGGCGTAGGCGGTATCGATGTGTCCGGCACCCACTTCTTTCCCGACCAATACAGAGGAGGCGTTGGAGAAGCCGGCAAAGAAGCCGATGATCAGCCCCTCCAGTGTACGGAAAACCGCCAGAGCCGCGATGGCCTCCTCCGGCTGCCGCCCGAGTACGATGTTGATGACCATATTGCCAACACCGATCAGCACCTCATTGGCAATGATGGGGGCGCATTTCCAGAAATAGGACCACACCAGGCGCCTGTTCCAGCTGAAATGCCTGGATACCGCCAACAGATAGGGATGGTGTGTCCGCAGGGCGATCACAACGATCACCAGCACACTGACCCCCTGCGCAATCACCGTCGCACAGGCAGCACCCCGCACACCCATGGCCGGCGCACCGAAATGTCCGAAGATCAGCACATAATTCAGGAAGATGTTGGTCACCACTGCTGCGATGGAACCATACAGCGGGATCCGCATCCGCTCCGTGCTGCGCAGAAGTGCCGCCATGGCCATGGACAGAACCATCAGCGGATAGGAGAAGCCAACGATCCGCAGATATGATACACCCACCTGCTGAATCGATTCCTTATCTGTATACAGGTGCATCACCGCCTCGGGGAAACAGACCCCCAGCACCGCGAAGATGATCGCCACCGTCATCATACAGCAAAGGGTCAGACCATAGGAGCGATTGATGCCGTCATCGTCGTGGGCGCCCCAATACTGGGAAAAGAACAGCATGCCCCCGCCGACGAATCCCCAATAGGCGCTGAACATCAGGGAGGAGAACTGGGCACAGAGTCCCACTGCCCCCACCTCGGTCTGCCCCAGGGAGGCGATCATCATCGTATCCACCATGGAACCCGTGGTGGTCAGCAGATTCTGCAGTGCCACCGGTACGGCGATCACCGCAATCCGGGCAAGAAAATCGCGCCAGTCAAATTTTCTGATAACCGAGCTTTGCATCACAACTACCTTATTTCCCCATACAGAAAGAGGAGAAAATCTCATCGAACAGATCCTCATCCGGCTCTGCACCCAGGATCCTGCCAAGCGCATGGTACGCAGCCATCAGATCCGTACAGTAGAGTTCCTCACTGTCTCCACGCCGGATTGCCTCCAGCACGAGCTGTACGGAAGACAGAGCCTCCCGCACAGCCTCCACATGCCGGAGATTTGTCAAATAATACTCTCCCCTGGGGACGAGCTCCCCCTGCAGGAAGAGCGCCGCGATGGTCTCCTTCAAGGCCTCCAGACCCTCCCCGGTGTTCATCGACACCGGCAGTACATGGATCTGCGCAGCCGGTTCACCCGAGAGTTCCTGTACCATGGCGGTCAGCGCATCACATCCGGCTTTGGTCGATGCCTCCCCGCCGGGAAGCAGATCCGTCTTATTAAATAGCAGCAGATGTTTTCTGTCAGATAAAAAAACATCTGCTATTTCGTTGATATCGGATCGGACAGCGGACATTCCCTCTGAGGACACCCTGCCATCCATTCCAATCACCCGTTCTCCATCCACCACATAGATCATCAGCTGTGCTGCCCGGGCTCTGGCAACCGCCCGTTCCACACCGATCCGCTCCACAGGATCCGTTGTGTAACGCAACCCCGCGGTATCGATCAGCTTCAGCACCAGCTCTCCCAGACGCACCTGTTCCTCGATCAGATCCCTGGTGGTACCGGGGATCTGCGTGACGATGGCCCGCTCGGAGTCTGTGAGACGGTTGAACAGGGAGGATTTGCCCGCATTGGGTGCCCCGAGGATGATGGTATCGATACCGTCTCTGCGGATCCGTCCCTCTTCTGCCGTGGACAGCAGGGTCTCCAGCCTCGAACCGACATCCGTCAGGATGGATGTGAGCGCGGCAGCGTTGTCCGTCAAGTCGTAGACATCCGGATCATCCAATGCCGCTTCGATCCGGGCAGTCTCATGGAGCAGAACCTCCCGTATCTCCTGTACGTTGTCCGACAGCGCGCCGGATAGCTGTCTCTCCCCATTCTGCAGGGCGAAATCACTCTGGGCGGAGATAACCTCCATCACCGCTTCCGCTTCGGAGAGATCGATCCGTCCATTCAGAAAGGCACGTTTTGTGAATTCCCCGGGCTCAGCCAGCCTGGCACCCGACTGCAGGATCAGCTCAAGCACCCGGCCCAGAACGAAACGTCCGCCGTGACAGTTCACCTCCACCACATCCTCCGCGGTATAGCTGTGGGGGGCACGCATGACGGAAACCAGCACCTCATCCAACACCTCTGCCGATGGTTCTCCCGGCCGCAGAATATAGCCGTGGAGGATCCGGTGGGTCGGTGCCTGTGCCAGCCGGTGATGCCCCTGCGCATCCGCAAAGATCCGGTCCACGATACAAACGGCATCGGGTCCGCTTACGCGGATAATCCCGATGCCGGCATCACTCACAGCCGTTGAGATGGCTGCGATCGTATGATCTGATATCATCATCTCTTCATGGATATGACCACATAACGGTAGGGCTCTTCTCCTTCGCTGTGCGTGGTCACATAGCGGTCAGACTGCAGCGCAGAATGGATGATCCGGCGTTCATAGGGGTTCATGGGCTCCAGTGATACGCTCTGGCGTGTCTTTCTCACCTTATAGGCGATGTTCTTTGCCAGGTTTTCCAGTGTTTTTTTGCGGCGTTCGCGGTAGTTCTCGGTATCCAGCTTGACATGGATATAGGAATCGTTACCCTTATTCACCACAAGAGAGACGAGATACTGCAGAGAATCCAGCGTCTGTCCGCGTTTCCCAATGAGGACACCCATGTCACTGCCCTCCATGTCCACCTCCAGAATCCGGTCATTCGGCTGGAACCGGGCAGAGATCTGCACTTCCATACCCATGGCAGCGAATACATCCTTCAGGAATTTCTCTGCGGTTTCTGTGGCCTCATTCTGGATATAGGAATCCTCCGGATATTCGTCGTTCACAATGTCCAGCTTTGCAGTTCCCTTGATGGAGCGCCGCTGAGGCTTCTCTTCCTGCCTTCTGTCTTCCGATTTTCCATCCTCTTCATATTTCTTTTCCACAGGCTTCTTGTCTGACAGACCAGACAGGACTGAAGCGGCAATCATCGGAGCCTCCGAAACATCCTCCTCTTCCTCTGCTGCTGCAGGCAGCTCCGTAATCTCCTCAGTCACACTCTCTGAACTCTTCTCCCCCTTAATCCAGGCACGGATCACTGCAGGCTTCACCGCCAGTCCCAGGAATCCGGTCGAACCCTGCTGGATCACCTCATATTCCAGACGGTCACTGGTGACGGAGAAATGCTCACAGGCTTCTGTGATGCAGTCATCGATATTTTTTGATGAGATTTCAATATAATCCAATGTATCCATTATCGTTTATCTCCTTCAAATTCCTTATTTACCTTGATCAAAAGCCTTCACCATATTCGCATAGGCGAGGAGACTGTCAGGCGCCGCTTTTCCGCTGTCGTAGATCTCCTGCGCATTCTTTAACAGCGCTTCCTTCTCCTCCTCGGAAACTGTGGAACCAAATCCACCGGCTTGGGCCACTGCACGCAGATTGTCCGTCGCCTCTCCGCGGATGACACCGCCTGTGCCCGGCGTATTGTCCGCGGAACCCGTATCACCATTCTGGGTGAGGGGCTTTGGACTGTTGGTGCCGTAAGCACTCATGTTTCTGGTCTTCAGATTGGCATAGCGGTTCATCTGGCCCGAGGAGCGCAGCTTCTCCATCTTCTGCTTATACTTCTCGGTATTCCGCGCAATCTCCGCATCCAGATCCATCCGGTCGATGTGGCGGTTGATGATGACCTGCTGGATGCTGCGGATGACGGCACCGGCGATCCAGTAGAGACCCATACCTGCCGGCAGTGTCCAGCAGAAGAATGCGGACATGATCGGCATCATGATGTTCATGGTCTTCATGGACTGCGCCATCTGATTGGCCTGATCGTTAGGATCGGCATTCTTCTTCGTATCCTGCTGCGGCATGAGCTTTGTGTTGAGCCACTGGGTAAATGCCGCGAAGAACGGGATCAGAATGGCACCGATGAGCAGTGTGAAGGTCTTGGTGGCAAAGGCCGTCTGCGCCATATAGGACGGTGAATCCCCGATGTTGATCCCCAGGAAATTGTTGTATCTCAGAAGCAGTGCATGCGTGGATTCGATGGACGCAGACAGGGAAGGGAACTGCCCCAGCATGCTCTCCCAATCCGCCGTGGATGCCTTGTTCAGGACATCGATGTAGGTATTCTCGATGGTGGTGACATTACCGCTGGTGAAAGCATCATTTGTGAACTGTCTCTGGTACTGGGCCGCACTGGACAATGTCTGCAGGAACTCCGCGCTGCCGGCGGACTCCCGAAGCTGTTCCACCAGCGGGTAGAATGCATCTCTGACCTCGTGCACATAGGCCGGCATGGACCAGATCACGCGATAGAGGGCGAACAGAATGGGCATCTGAATGATCAGCTGGACACAGCTGCCCGTCTGGGATACCCCGTACTTGGCATACAGCTCCTTGATCTCTTCCTGCTGTGCCATCATGGAGTCGTTGTCCTTCTTGCCCTTGTACTTGGCCTGAATCGCCTGGAGCTCCGGACTCATCTTGGTCTGGAGTTTGGAGAATTTCTGCTGCTTGATGGTCAGTGGCATCAGGCAGAGGTAGATGATCAGCGTAAATAAAATGATCGCCATACCGATGTTCGGCAGGCCCATGGCAGACAACCCCATGAAAATCCAGTCCATGAGATGCCCCAGAAGCCACGCAATCGGTCCGACGATCTTACCGTTATACGGCGTGAGGAGAAAAATATTCATGATTCCATCCTATTAATACAACCCACGGGAAAAATTACGGCACAGGATCGAATCCTCCACTGGAAAGTGGATTACATCTCATAATCCGCCAGGCAGCCATCAAACCGCCCTTCCATGCGCCGTATTTCTCAACCGCTTCCAGTCCGTATGCTGAACAGCTCGGAATGTATGGGCATTTCGTTGTTTTCAGAGGAGACAGATACCGGCGATAGCCATTGATTCCTGTCAGCAGGATTCTCTGGGGAATACTCTGATTCGCCGACATCTTTTATCCTCCGCACCTACTCTCACTATTTTGTGTTAAGTGAGACTTACCAGCCAGCTTCATAAGTGATGCAGCAAGCTCTGCGTATGTAGCCTCTGCTGCCGCTGCCCTGGCGACGACCACCATATCCACACCACCTGTGAACATGCGCTCATGCAGTCGATATGCTTCCCGGATCAGGCGTGCGAAATGATGTCGCACCACACTGTTCCCGATCTTCTTACTGGCCGAGATGCCGATCCGATTCCTGTCCGTCCCGTTTGGCAGGCTGTAGAGGACAATGTACCGGTCGGCAACGCTGCGGCCCTTGCGATAGACCTGCTTGAAATCACGGTCTTTTTTGAGCGATTCTGAGAAGATCATCTGACGGATCCCCGTGGATCCACTCTCCCATTATGCAGACAGGCGCTTACGACCCTTTGCACGTCTTGCGGCAAGAACCTTGCGGCCGCCCTTGGTGCTCATCCTGGCACGAAAACCATGGACTCTGGCCCTCTGCAGCTTGTGGGGCTGGAATGTCATCTTCATCTGTGTCACCTCCCTTTATCACTTCAAAACAACAAAACAACGATTTTTGTATCTGCTACAGACAAGGTAATATTATAGCGGCAGCAAACAGGCCGCGTCAAGCCAAAAATCGCGGAAAAACGCTGAATTTATGCGGATAAGTCTGTGGAAAAATCTTATCCAACAAGATGTGGTAGACATCAGGATATCCACATCAAAATGTTGATTTTGTGGATAAGTTGTGATTATTTGGTGGAATCAGTGAACTATCCACATTTTGTGGATTTATTGTGGACAAAGAACATTTTTTCGAACAAGTTATCCACAAATCATTCTGATTTTTCCGCATTTGCCAAGGATTTCCAGTTATGCTATCATCAAGCTGCGAATTAGAAGAAAGTGGGGATAACCACATTGAGTAATCAGAAAAAAAGTTCACAACAGATTCTTTTGGAGGATAACTGGGAGAACCTGCTCACCAGAATCCGTCAGGATGCCGATATGACGGATATCGCCTATCATACCTGGCTGGAGCCGCTTAAGGTCCATGATCTCCGGGACGGGGTGGTGATCGTCTGCGTTCCCTCTGACAACCGGATCGTACTGTCCTATATTGAGGGGCACTACCAGAACTTCTTTGTTGTTACGCTCTCTGAATTCCTGAATGAAACGGTGGGTGTTCGTTTCGTCATGGAAAAAGAGCTTGTATATAATAAAGAAGAAACACCACAGAACGGGGACGTAAAAGAACCGCAACCCCCTGTCACTGCGCCGCATCCGATTATGGAAGGCGCCAACTTAAACCCGAAGTACCGCTTCGATACCTTCGTTGTGGGCAGCAACAACAAATTCGCCCACCAGGCCTCCCTGGCGGTCGCCGAGTCCCCGGGTGAAGCCTATAACCCGCTGGTCCTCTACGGAGGACCCGGACTGGGCAAAACGCATCTCATGCACGCCATCGGACACTTCATTCTGGAGAACCGCCCGGGTACCAAGATCCTGTATGTGACCAGCGAG
>JAFSYF010000304.1 GCA_017443695.1 Butyrivibrio sp. | reverse complement strand
TCATCGGCTCCCTGGATGCCGTCAGCGAACGCAGTGAGGGCGCCAGGGACAAGGACGGCGTTAAAGTCAGCAAGGACGGCGTCTTGGGCTACAACTCCAGCACCAGACAGCAGTACCTGGCGAACCACAAGGGCGAGGCCAAGGACTACGGCCTCGAGGACAAGTTCCGCCAGCCCTTCTATACAGGCGCCAAGGACTACAAGGACACCACCACCGTCCGGGAGACCTTTGACCTCACGCGCTACAACTTCATCGTAGGCTTCCTGGGAGCCCTCCTGTTCTTGATGATCCTGGGCGGCGCCATGTTCACCTTCACCAGCAGGCTCTTCGACGTGATCATCCTGCTGATCATCGAACCACTGTTCATCGCCCCCATGCCCCTGGACGACGGCGAACACTTCCAGAAATGGATGGAGATGTTCCTGGGCAAGCTCTTCTCCGGCTACGGCATGGTCGTGGCCATGAACCTGTACCTGATCATCAGTGCCCGGGTATTTGACGGCAAGCTCGCCTTCTTCAAGCCAGGCGCCTCTGAGATGGACATGTTCACTCCCCTGGGCGGCGGAGATGAGCTCATGGACCTCCTGATGAAGACCATCTTCCTCATCGGCGGCGGCATGGCCATGATGAGCGCGGGACCGCTGGTCACACAGATCCTGAGCGCGGCGGCGGGCTCTGAGGAAGCGGCCGCCAGTGGTGCCGGCATGTCCGTGGTAGGCGCCGCGGAGCGTGTTGCAGGCAGCGGCGTCAAGTGGGCCGGCAAGAAAGTGGGCGGCGCCATCGGCAGCAAGCTTGGCAGCGTCTTTAACGGCGGCGGCAACGACGGCGAGGCAGAAGGAGATAAGGACAAGAAGAGTGATGCCGCCTTCGACGGCAGGAAATCGGAGTCGAAGAAAGAGGGCGCAACCCCCAGCACCGGCAGCAACCTGAACAAGAAGACGGGCTCCGGTGTCGATGGCAGGACCACCAACATGTACGACTTCTTCGGCGTCGATAAACCGCAGAGCAGCTCTGGCAGCGGCGGTGGCTCCGGTGTCGATGGCAAGACCACCAACATGTACGACTTCTTCGGCGTCGATAAACCGCAGAGCAGCTCTGGCGGCGGCGACATCGTTGACCAGGCCGTCAACAACCAGATCGGCGGCCAGAACAGCGGCCGGAACGAGGGCAATGCCTTCGGCGGCAGCCAGGACGGCGGCGCCGGCAGCAATAACAACAGCGGCAGCAACAAACAATCCACCAGCATGTATGACTTCTTTAACGTCCCGAGACCCGACAATGGCGGCAACCAGGACAACAAGGACGGCGACAACCAGTTTAATGGAAAGAAATAACCCATGAGAGTAATACCGAAGAAAACACACATACGCATGGAGCTCTTCCCCGGGCTCGAGATCGTCGACGTCTTCGTCGGCGGCCTCGGACTCGCCCTCGTGGTCATGCTCATGTTTGCCAACATCCCGGGCCACTTCTACATGGCCCTGGTGGTGGCCATCATCACCGTAGGCCTCGTGATCCCCGTGGACGACGACAAGGGCTACCTGATGATCATCTATTTCCTCCGGTACCTGGGCAGACCCAGGAACTTCACCAAGAAGAGCGTCCTGGACAAAGAGGGTAAGAAGGACGGCCTCACCGTCGAGGACATCACCGGCTTCACCGGCATCGACGGCAACTACATCGTCTACGGCGACAGCTACTGCGGCACCGTCGTCCAGATCCCCTCCGTCGAGTTCCGCTTCTACACCGAGACCAGACAGAACGCCATGATCGACCGCGTCTTCGGCGGGGTCCTCAGAACCTCTGCCTCGGACGAGACCATCCTCATCGTCAAACTGGACAGGCCCCTCCTCTTCGACAACTTCATCAAGAACGAAGAGACCAAGATCCACGAACTCGAGGAAGCCTACATGAACGGCCTCCTCAAGGAGGACGAACTGGCTGTCCGCGTGGGCATCGTCGAGGACCGCATCGAACAGCTGCACCAGTTCAACACCAAGGAGAAGATCTACCAGCCCTTCCACTACCTCGTCTTCCTCCACAAGGACCGCTCCCTGATCCAGAGCCAGGCGGAGAACGCCGTGGAACAGTTCTCCCAGAACAACATGCCCGCCGTGCAGCTTAAGGGCGCACAGCTCGCCATCTTCCTCAAATACAACTACGGCTGCATGTTCGACGAACGCGAGGCCTGGGCACTCAAACCCGAACAGTACATGGACTGGATTCTCCCGGATCACATCCGTTTCAACACCAGACAGGTCATCTATGACGACCTCATCACCCACCAGTTCAGACTGCGTGACTATCCCATCGCCGTCGGCAACGCCTGGGCGGCCAAGATGTTCAACGACGTCGGCACCAAGGTGGTTCTGCGCATGACCCCCATCGACCGCACCAAGGCCGTCCGCCAGATCGACCGCTCCCTGGAGGAACTGCGCAGCCAGCACAATGAGACCGGCAAGGCCTCCAAACTCATCGACATCAACACCCAGGTACAGGCCCTGGCCAACGTCCTGCGCCTGCTGCAGGGAGAGAATGAGATCCTCTTCAACGTCAACACCTTCATCCAGGTCAACGACTACAAACTCTCCGAACAGACCCGCAGCGGCATCAAACAGGACCGCTCCAGCATCAACGCCATGAAGAAAGAGGTCCGCAGACAGCTGGCCGAGGACGGCTTCAAGACCACCGACATGTTCCTCCAGGAGTTTGAGGGCTATGTCTCCGGGAGCCTCGCAGGCTACGACGCCTTTGAACGCTACGAACGCGGCATCCACTCCAGCTCCGTCGCAGCGGCGTTCCCCTTCGTCTTCAAGAGCCTCTACGACGAGAACGGCATCTTCATCGGAGACTCCGCCGGCGTACCCGTGTTCATTGACTTCTTCAAGCGCAACTCCGAACGGGTCAACTCCAACACCGTTGTCATTGGTAAGTCCGGCTCCGGTAAATCCTACGCCACCAAGTCCATCCTGGCACAGCTGGCAGCGGAGAACAGCAAGATCTTCATCCTGGACCCGGAGAATGAGTACACCAAGATGGCCCACGGCCTCAACGGCAAGGTCATCGACGTCGGCAGCGCCACCCAGGGCAGACTCAACCCCTTCCACATCATCACCTCCCTCTCGGACGACGAGGAGGATACGGAAGGGAACACCGGCAACGAGGCCGCCGTCAGCTACTCCACCCACCTCCAGTTCCTGGAGGAGTTCTATCGCCAGATCCTGCCGGGCATCAGCAATGACGCCCTGGAGCAGCTCAACAACGTCACCGCCCAGGTCTATGAGGAGAAGGGCATCGACGAATACACCGACCTCTCCAGACTGAAACCCGAGGACTATCCCACCTTTGATGATCTCTATGACAAGATCCTCAACGACTACCAGCTCACCACCGGCGATTACAGCAAGACCAACCTCCGCGTGCTGACCAACTACATCAGCAAGTTTGCCTCCGGCGGCCGGGACTCCCAGCTCTGGAACGGACCCGCCACCATCACCACGGATGAGAACTTCGTGGTATTTGACTTCCAGTCCCTCTTAGCCAACAAGAACGGCACCGTGGCCAACGCCCAGATGCTCCTCGTTCTGAAGTGGCTGGACAACGAGGTCATCAAGAACCGTGAATACAACATGGCCTACGGTGCCAACCGCAAGATCGTCATCGTCATCGACGAGGCCCACGTCTTCATCGATGAGAAATATCCCATCGCCCTGGACTTCATGTTCCAGCTGGCCAAGCGCATCCGTAAGTACAACGGTATGCAGATCGTCATCACACAGAACATCAAGGACTTCGTAGGCACCGAGGAACTCGCCCGCAAGTCCACGGCCATCATCAACGCGAGCCAGTACAGCTTCATCTTCCCGCTGGCCCCCAACGATATGACCGATCTGGTCAAACTCTATGAGAACGCCGGTGCCATCAATGCCAGCGAGCAGGATGACATCGTCAACAACGGCCGCGGCCGCGCCTTCGTCATCACCTCACCTGCGGAGCGCACCAACGTCAACATCATCGCCGGCGCCGGCATAGAGGAACTGTTTACCATGTAGAACATGTCGCATTCCGTATGCGGCAGACGTATATTTCACACGGGGGTACAAAATGGCAGACGACAAGAAAGAGAAGAAACCGATATTCAATCCCATCGAGTGGCTGAACAACAGCCCCGTCGGTGGATGGTTCGGCGGCAGACCCTGGATTCTTCTCATCATCGCAGTACCGATCCTGGCGATCCTGATCTTCCTCATCGTCAGGGGGATCAACACCGCAGCCAGACCGCGCAAGGCCGCCACCCTCACCGACGGCGTCCTCAAGGTCGGCATCGTCGTGGGAGAGGACCGCTTCGCCTACCATGGCAACAATGGACTCATCCTCGGGATTGAGCCCACCCTGGCCACGAGACTTGCGGACACCGAGGGCCTCGCCATCTCCCTCATCGAGATCGGCAACCAGGCCGAGGGCCTCAACATGATCAACACCGGCCAGATCGACATGGCAATGGGACGCTACGTATCCGGCAGTGAGATCTTAAGCGGCTTTGCCGTCTCCGGGGAGTATGGACAGAGCGGACTCTACATGGTGAGCGCACTCCACGACTACAGCACCTCCCTGGAGCTCCTGACCGGCTACTCCGTGGGCGTCATGGACAACGTCCAGTCCACGGCCCAGACGCTCTCGAACTACAACTTCGTCAGCGCCAGATCCTACAACAGCCTGCCCAGCCTCGGCGACGACATCAGGGACCTCAAGGTGAGCCTCGGGATCGTCAACGAACGGGACGCCATCACCCTGGTGAACAGCTACCCCAAGGAACTGCAGGCACAGGCCATCACCAACAGCACCATGGAACACTACGTGGCAGTATTCGCCAGCAGACAGACGGCACAGGCGGGATTGATGAACGCCGAGATCAGCCTGTGGCTGGACGACCAGACAAGGGGGGAATGAGACATGGCATATTTTGACAGTGAGAAGAACAAAGCCCTCTGGAATAAGAGAATGGCGGCCCTCCGTCAGGAGCGCGACCGCAGGGAACGGGACGGCTACAAACCGCAGAATCGCCGCAACCCTGCCGTAGAGAGTCTTAACACTGAGGCAACCCGGGAACCCGGCGTACGCATCATCACCTTCGACGAACTCGTCCGCAAGGTAGAGGGACAGCGCAGACAGGAGAGGATCTACGAACGCGCCATCGCCATTGAGAAACGGATGCAGAGGGAACGCCAGATGCAGTCCGGCGCCGTAGCTGCTGCACGCTAGTCAGGGGAGAACCGGATCCGCATGCGACCACAGAGGGCCATCCCCGCACTGTTGTCTGTGATCCTCCTGGGCCTGTGCCCGGGCGGCAGTGCTGTGCCCGCTCATGCCGCCGGAACCGCACCCCTGGAGGACGTCGTGCGCCCCACAGGCGGCTCGGAAGTCTCCACCGTATACTCCTCTGAACCTCCGGAATACTCCAAAGAGGCCTTCTTTGAGGACAGCAATCTCCTTTCAGAGGACGACACCTTCCTCCAGGAGATGACCGAAGAGGAGCGGGAGAGACTCTTCAATGAAGCCTATGAGGACATGCAGAATACCGACACCCCCACCATCTGGTTTGACCCCTACGCCGACCCGGAGGACAGCACCCCCTACATCGTAGAGGACACACCGGCAGACACCCCGGCAGAGGCTGATACAGAGACAGCAGAGGGGACCGACAGGACACCCCTCACCGACGAAGAGGCCGCGCAGCAGATCCTGGACAGCCTGCCGGAGGCGGATGAGATAGATGCCCTCACACAGCGCAGTGAGGTCCGCAGGAAAGCGGTATACCGCAGTACCTACAACACCGCCGGGAACTTCTACCGCTACGAATTCAGCGACAACCGGGGCTTCGAGATGTCCTGCCCCCTGGGGGCATGGGTCAACAGCGCCGTGGCCCTCATGGCGGATAAGGACATCCAGCTCTTATCTGTGACGAAGGACGGGGAACAGCTCGTCTCCAACGTGGACGCCCAGCTGATCTGCAGGGAGACCGGAGACTATGAATTCCTCGCCGTCCACACCATCTCCGAGGGCGGAGAGTACGTCATGGGCAGCTTCCACATCGTGGACGTGCGTCTCCCCGTGACCATCTCCTATATCCAGGCCCCGGAGGGCTACCAGATGGATACCATATGGCTGGACGGACACCAGGTCACCGCATCGGATCTGCGCTACACGGAGCTCTCGGAGGATGGCCGCTACGAGCTGCGTTTTTCTGCCATCGGCACAGACGACAGGCTCCCCCGGGACTACACCGTGAGCCTGGTCCGGGATACGATACCGCCTGGTATTGAATTCTACGGAGACATCGTGGATGGGTACTTTACGGCACCGGTCACCTATGAGGTGCTGGAACCCATGACGGAGCTTCAGGTCTACTACAACGGCCAGGAGGTGGCATTGGAGGTACCCGTCCTGCGCGCTGAGGGCAACTACTACTTCCGGGCCCGGGACCTGGCAGGCAACGAGCGCAGCTACAACCTCTACGTATCCCGCCAGCTGCAGTTCCCCTGGGTATCCTTTGGCATCTTCTGCGGCATCCTCTTCCTGCTGGGGATTATCATCATCCTCCACGCCAGGATCAGCTTCCGCAGCTTCTTCCGGGGAGAATGAAATAAAACAGAATATTTTTAAAAAATCTGCGTGGGATTTCGGGGGTCACGCTGTATATATAGATAGCAAGGCAAGGCAACATAAAAACATATCTCACTTATTAAAAGGAGGAAACAACTATGATGACCAATTTTACAATGTTATTAGCGGATCTCAACAATGTGGCAACACCCATCGTCGAGCTCATGAACAAGATTCTCTCCCCCCTGATCTACATCGTAGGTTCCGTGGGTGCGATCTGGTGTGTGCTCCTCGGTGTCAAGCTGGCCAAGGCTGACGAGCCTCAGGAGAGAGAGAAGGCCAAGATGGCGCTTCGTAACGCCGTTGTCGGCTACATCCTCATCTTCGCCCTGGTCGTGATCCTGCGCACCAGCATCGGCCCGTTGGTAGAGTGGATGAACAAGTACCAGTCCACACTGCCTGCAGCATCCACCAGCACCACTGGCGCCATCCAGCTGCTGAGAGACATCCTGAGCTGCTGATCTGAGGGCGACCCTGGATGGACGGCCGGTTTCGTCAACAACTGCATAGAGGGGCGTTGCAGTTCAGGCGCCTCCTCAAATCCGCCACAGCCGTCATACTGAGCATCAGTATGGCGGGTTGTGGTATTCTGGGGGATGGCGAGGTCAACATCGTCACCGCTCCGCCCATCGTCAACACCAAGGTGGTGGTGCTGGATTACTTTGGCAACAACGACGACAACCGGTTCAGGATTGGCGGCACCACCGCTTTCTATCTGCTGCCCGGCATCGAGAACCACCCCGACTATCTGCAGGACTTCTCCTGCCTCGATTATACCAACGACGGCTACTTTGTCTATTACTACTGCGCACCGGCCTACATCACCCCGGCGCAGATCATTGCCTACAAGGGTACCTCCGGCACCCTCTCAGCCGACACCGATATGTGGCCGGCCATCAACCGCGACAAACAGAAATCCACCTGTGACGCCATGATCTTCATGGCCTACAATCCGTATACCCGTGCCTACAAGGTCATCGATGCCCAGAGCTACAGCAAGGACACCGCGGACAGTGACAACAAGGCCAGGGCCAAGGACACGGATGGATCGGACATCTCCCTCCAGGTCAGCACGGGCATAGAGTTCTACTCCAACCACACCTACGACTTCCATACCCTGTCCCACTGCTACGGGTGCAGGATTGCCAGAACGAACCACTACTACATCTTCGACCAGAACGGCGGCGCCACAGTCTATGACGAACACTTCAACGTGCTCCAGTCCACCCAGGTGGGCAGCATCATCCATAACAAGGTATTAGAGGAGACGGAGCTGATCAAGAAGGCTGCCTCAGGGGA
This sequence comes from Butyrivibrio sp., assembly GCA_017443695.1. Lineage (GTDB taxonomy): Bacteria > Bacillota > Clostridia > Lachnospirales > Lachnospiraceae > Butyrivibrio. Next base: position 2,749 of record JAFSYF010000304.1, on the reverse strand, counting down.
TGAACAATCCACAGCACAGATCGTCTCCGACCTGGGGGACGGCGGCGACGAGATGAAGGAAGCCATCAAGGAGATGCAGAGTGTCTCCGGCAAGACCTACAACACCGGCCAGACCATCAAGGATCTGCACCTGAGCAGTCTCGTCAAGAGCGCCGTCATGGATTCCAACGGGGTCATGTACCTGACGTTGATGCTCTACACCGGTGAGAGCCCCTGGGCGACGGATGTCCTCTACAACCGTGTGCTGATGGTCTACGAGGTGGATCTGGGCGGTGATATGGTGCAGTTCATCTGCCGTAACGAGCGCTACGAGGATCAGATCGCGTATATGAAGGCGAACCCCTTGACGAACTATGACGCATTGAAGAACGGCTCAACCAGGATCCAGAAAAAAAGGCTCGTGATGAATCATGACGGCACCATGAACGCGCACTATGAGTATTACTATGTGGACGGCAGTGACAGCTTCGGCACCTTTCAATATCAGGGACCGGACGGCCTCTTCATCAGCCATATCGCCGGCGTGAATGAGATAGGTGCCCCCGGACAGGGAACCGGATACTGGCGGAATTTTTTTGAACAATACATCAGAGCGCTGTCTGGCACCTGGGGCATAGCCATGGACGCAACAGTTGCGAATAGCGGGAACTGGGGCGCCTACATGCTCTATACATTGCTTTTCAGGCATTTTAACCTGGATAAAGGGCTTTTGAAGGATAATGAATATGCGGCCATCAGCTCTCTTTTGCCGTATGTTGCGATGGGCTTGCACGCCACGAAGATCATGCAGGTGCTGTGGCATGCATATTTTTCGAACCGCATCAAGGACGCGGGCGGGGATGTGACGGCCGGGATCACGGGTCAGGCGGCGTCCTTTGCTCTCCAGAGCTATATGAACACAATCAAAGCCATCATAGACAGATTCAAGTCGGAGTATGGCAATGACCCCACCCAGGTAGGCCACAAGGAGTTCTGCCAGCTCTCCTCTTTCCCGGACACGCCGCCCTATAAGGCGATAGAGAAGTTCCTGCTATCCAGTAACATGGCGCCCACCATGGGCAAGTGGAACGCGTCGACGCACATGAATGACACCAACGGCCTGCCCACCAGGGAGCAGGTGGATGCAGCGCCACAGCGGCTCGGTTCGTCCAGATATGACTTCGGCATGGTGATGAATGACGTGTTCGGTTCCTCGACCTACCTCCCCGCCCAGAGCTACGCCATCGTCCACACCTATTCAGCTCTGAAGACCTCCTGGCACCAGCTCGCCCTGAGTACCTTCAAGATCGATTTCTTCCCGCCCTCGGAGGTGGAGCAGAGCTGGCAGGAGGATCAGAAGTCCGCCTGGGTGGAGCCCTGTGAGTGGAGCGCCTCCATCAAGGACAAGGACGGCCGTCTGGTGGTGGATGGCAGCAAGTACCCCATCGCCTACAGGCTCTGCTTCCCCAAGGGCACAACGGCGCTCTTTGCGCAGTTTATCACCGCGGAGGGCTCCACGAACTCCTCCCTCGGGCTGGGGGCGCTGCTGTTCGCCGACGATGCCAAGATGACCGATAAGGTCAACTACACCACCAAGATCCGCTACGTCCGGGAGACGGGGATCTATTTTCAGGACAGCAATATCCCCGGTGCGGCAGTGGACACGGGCTGCCTGGAGGTGGAGGCCCGTTCGGAAAATCCCGGCACCAGCAGCCTTCTGAAGGGGTTCCAGTCTGAGATCCTGCTGGTGCTGACAGAGGAGGGCGTGAAGTTCTATATGCCCACGATCTTTACCAGATGCCATAATGATGATTACGATCATGACAATGACATCTTCGTTGTGGACTGGACCAGCGTCAACCCCTGGAGGAAGATCCTCTCCATCGACTGTACCTACGGGAGTTCGGATGCGTATTTCTTCACCTATGCACAGATGCTCACCTCCACCGGCTTCACTTCCCACATGGAGGGAACGCAGGCGGAGAGTTCGGACAATCTCTCCAATGTGCTGCAGGATAAGACCGGTGACAACTCCGCGAACCAGACGGTCAAGGATTCCGCGGCCAAACTGAGCAAGACCCTGAACTCCAGCCGGGTGGGAACCCTTCAGGCCGCCACCAGCTTTACCGCTCTGAGCAACACGGAATACCTGGCCAGCTCCTACGACTCCGGCCTTGTGGTACTGAACGTGGATACCAGGAGCCTGGGGTCTGTAGACGTCCTTCCCATCCGCACCGGCTCCTACTATCAGTCCTTCCCCGTATCGGGTAAGAGCGGCCATTACAAGCTCCTTGGCTTCGATACGGAGGAATACCAGTACGGAAGCCTCGATCTGGCCAGAGCCAGGGTCTATGACGAGAACCTGGCGGAGGGTAAGAACGCGGTCTATGCCACAGCCATGCTGCAGTTCCTCGACCAGTATGCCATCGACTATGTCCGCCGGCTCTATCGGACCAGGCGGGACAAGGACAACAACATGGTCGTCATCAACTATGAGGACGACTACTCTGGTGAGGCCGCCAGTGAGAAGAGGCTCTTTGCGGCCACCAGCAGCGAAGAGGATGCCATCAGCGAGCTCAAGTCTCTGGAGAGCAAGAGGCACGCCCCCCATACCGAGGCGGCGGAGGAATACCTGCGGATGCTGCGGCGCCGTGTCGCTGCCCAGCAGACGGCACTGAACGAGATCTTCGACATCACCATGGCCTCCAAGCTTGGGGAGACCAAATTGAAGACCGACCCCTACTGGGTGGATGTCCGGGCGAGACTCCAG
>JAFSYF010000303.1 GCA_017443695.1 Butyrivibrio sp. | reverse complement strand
GAGTTCTTTACAGAAAACGCCTTCCAGTTCCTCTGCCTTCATCGGCTGCAGGGTTCCCGGATTCAACAACGGCGCTGGCTTATTCTTCATGTCGGCACGCAGGTTGTACCACGCCTGGGGCATCTCCTTTTCTTCCAGATAAATCTTATAAGGGATCTCACTCATGGCTTGTACGCTCCTCTCCCTCCGCGTTGGACGCGGATCACTTGATTATAGTAAAACAACGGAATCATCATAACAAACCTGACCGGATTTCACAAGCATTATCTTGCCTCATACAGACCTGCGTGCTATGATAGAGAACTATGGGCTGCGAGTATTGTATGTATTATGAATATGATGAAGAACTGGAGGAATACAGCTGCTCCAGTCTTGTTGAGATGGATGAGGACGATTACGGACGGATGGTGGCGGATCCCCGCGCGGCCTGTCCCATGTTCCGTGCCGGCAACGAATACCAGATTGTGAAGAAACAGCTATGAGCCAGCAACAGCAGGAAAAAAACAGATCCGCAGCCGCGGATTTCCGGCAGGGCCTGCAGGATGGCATCGCCATCTGCATCGGCTATCTGGCGGTTTCCTTCGCTTTCGGCATTCAGGCGCATGAGACAGGGCTCACAGCGGTACAGGCCGCTGCCATGTCTTTCCTGAATGTGACCAGTGCCGGTCAGTTCTCCGCGCTGGAGCTCATCTTCCGGCAGGCCTCCCTCATGGAGCTTGCACTGCTGCAGCTTGTGGTCAATCTGCGGTATCTGCTGATGAGTACAGCCCTTTCACAGAAGTTTGCACCACAGGCCTCACTTTTGCAGCGTCTGGGCACCGCCTACGGTGTCACCGATGAGATCTTCACCCTGAGTGTCCTGCGTCCCGGAACACTGACCGCCGCCTACTCCGCCGGCATCATCGGCATCTCCGTATTCGGCTGGGTGGCAGGAACTGCTCTGGGTGCAGGTGCGGGTCAGATTCTGCCGGAGCGTCTGGTTTCCGCTCTGGGCATCGCCATCTACGGGATGTTCCTTGCGATCATCCTGCCGGAATCCCGCAAGAACCGTCCCGTTCTGATCGTGGTGCTCTGCGCCATGGTCATCAGTGCGCTGATGCAGGTGATTCCTTTTCTCGCCGTGATCTCCTCCGGCTTCCGCATCATCATTGTGACACTCCTGGTAGCCGGAGTGGCTGCCGCCATCAGCCCGGTTCCACCGGAACCCACCGACGGAGGTGCCGCATGAACCGTGTATATCTCTATATCTTTGTCATGGCGGCTGTCACCTATGCGATCCGGGTTCTGCCGATCCTGCTGATCCGCCGGAAGATCACCAGCCCGTTTCTCCGTTCTTTTCTGTATTATATGCCCTATGCGACCCTGGCTGCCATGACCTTTCCGGCGATCCTCTCCGCCGCCGGAGGACTGATCCCCTCGCTGGCCGGCTTCGTGGTCGCCGTCATACTGGGACTGCGCGGCAAGAGCCTTCCGGTGGTTGCCATTGCCGCCACAGCCGCAGCTTTGATCGTCAGTTTTCTTTAATCATCTTATTATATTATAACAATTTCAGAAGTTCGTCGCGCACGCCATCCATTCAGGATATAGACATCCGGACAGATTGATACCGTGCTCGTACCCTCTGAACTGCTTCATAGCATTCCTCCTTTTATTTTTTTACCTCAACAGTAACATCATCCACATACAAATCTGCCTTGCCGTCCGTCTCCAGATACAGCGCAGCAGAAGAAAGCCCCTCATCCAGCCGGATGGTCGTCTCCAGCAGTGTCCATTCCTCCGTGGGCTGCGCCGTCACCAGCACCGTATCCGTCGAGTCACCCGTCGCCCCGAGGGTGACCTCCGTATCCTCTGTCCGAATATAGAGGGATACCTGTACCGTCTCACCGATGAATCGGGAGATATCCAGCCGCACCGTCGCATCCTGCTCCTCCCTGGTCACAATGAGGGAGCGGCCGATCACGGCATCTGCCGTGTGATTGATCTTATTGGCAAAATCAAGTCTGGACTGATGGCCGCTGCCACGGCTTTTGAAGCCCATCTCCTCCGGCGACAGGTTCTCCAGTACCCCGTCAACCGCATGCGGTTCGAAGTCATACAGGAGTGTCGTACTGTCCCTGAAGGACGGCGGATTCTTCGCATCATAAACCTCTCCGTGCGCCGCCATCTGGATGGCCTCATAGGCCGGCTTGGCCGTCAGATCGCTGTGATACAGGAGCGGATTGGCACCCTTGCGCCAGGAGGCATCGTCGGTGAGTCCCCAGAACGTGACCGATGTCAGGTTGACACCGTTTCTCCGCTCCTCCAGCAGCTTGCGGAAGAACTCGTTGTAGAAGGCAGCCTGCTTCCGCTCCGCCATCTCACCGGAGCCCGTCTCACCGACATCCAGCTCCGTGATCTGCACCTCATCCACGATGGCATCATAGGCACGGAGCGCCCGGATATACTGATCCACATTCTGTGTATCATCAAGATGCCCCTGCATACCGATCCCGTCGATGAGACCGTCACCGGCGATGGTGCCGTCCCCATCAGGGCGGATGGCCTCACTCTGCACCATACGGTGTCCCTCATTGTAGGGCTCCTCCGCGATAAAACGGGTGATGGCCCGGATGCGCTGATCGAACCATTCGTTGTAATCATTATAAAACAATTTAGGCAGAATCGGGGATAAATCGTCCGTTTCCGCGTTCAGTCCGTAAAGGGATGCATACTCCTGTGCATAGGTCAGCTCCGCCTCTCTGGCATAGAGGAACATATAGTACAGGAAATCCGGTCCGATAATCCGGTAATAATAGCTGTTTCGCATGCCGTCCGGCTTGCTCTCATCGGAAGCCTCGTTCACCACATCGAAGGCATATACAGTGGAGGCATAGCCATTCTCATAGGTGTACTTCATCAGGGAGAAAATATAGGTATGAAGACGCCGGAGCAAGGTCGCGCGGTCCACCAGGCAGCTCTCATCCAACTCCGCCGTCCACTCATGGGTTTCTTTGCCCTTCACCAGCGCCTTGTAATCCTTGGCAAAAATGGCCGGATCGCACTGGCTGTGCCATACAAGCGTATGCCCACGTACCGGGACATTGTTCTCTCTGCCCCAGTTTAAGAGCTCCTCTGCTGCCCGGTCGGTCTGATAGAGGGTCTCCGGATCTTTGGCATTGAAGTTATAGGCCGGTTTCCATTCATTGCCGAAGGTCATGCTGTTGAACTCCTGGCAGATCAAAGCTTCCTTGTCGGGATTGCCGATCTCCGCCGTTTTGTCGTTCCAGTGGTCAATGGCCTGAACCGCGACGCCGATCTTAAAATCATCGGCCAAAAGCTCCTTTAGTGGCTGAGATTCCCAGTTGCCGGTCTCCGCACTGCCGGTGGCGGACTGTTCCTCCCGCGCCTCCGGCAGGATATCAATGATGCCGTCTGACGTGACTTCAGGCGCCGTCTGCTCCAGTACGCTCTCCTGTGTCTCCTCTGACTGCTCAACAGTCTGCGGGATGTTGTCCTGTGTTCCGCAGGCGCCCATGGAAAGAACCACCATGGATGCCGACAGCATGGCAGCAAACGCCCGTTTTTTTCCTTCACCAATATGCTTCATCGTATCTCTCCTTCGTATGGCTGTGCCCGGTCCTACTCGAAACGGCCGGGCCTGGGTCTGTTGACGGTGATGATCTTCATCTCCTCCAGGTTGCGCAACAACAGCAGTCTGGCCTCACTGACGCATTCCGGCCGCAGCATGTAGTAACAGTAGGTCTCAATCAGGGAGAACAGGTTGGCGGTTCTGCCCTCCAACTTGAAATTACAGATTCCGCGCGGCAGGTATTCCTCCCGGATCTGCTCCGGTGAGACGAAGGTCGGATACTTGCTGATCACATGGATTCCGGCATTCTCTCCGTACTCACAGCGCCATGGTTTGACTGGCTTGCGTGCATTGGG
>JAFSYF010000302.1 GCA_017443695.1 Butyrivibrio sp. | reverse complement strand
GATGAAGCCCACCTGCACCGCATCATAGCCATCATTGTCCTTTGTCTTCACCTGTGTGACGACGCAGGGCCCGGCCTGAAGTACGGTTACCGGCACGAGTGTCCCGTCTTCCTTGAAGACCTGGGTCATGCCGACCTTTGTTGCCAGTATCGCTTTCTTCATTTTCCCTCCTTTGACCTACAGCGGATGTCTCTTTCCTGCCACCTGACTGCTTTGAATCGCCCTCGGGCCGATCCTCCAGTGATCCACAATACAGATGTCTGACATCATCTAGTAGAGGTCTTATTTCATCTTGATGTTGATATTGACGCCGGCGGGCATCTCCAGTCTCTGCAGAGCTTCCACCGTCTTGGGGGTGGGCTGGATGATGTCGATCAGCCGCTTATGCGTGCGCTGCTCGAACTGCTCGCGGCTGTCCTTATACTTATGAACAGCACGAAGGATGGTCACAACCTCCTTCTTCGTAGGCAGCGGCACAGGTCCTGACACCTGAGAGCCATTCTGACGCACCGTCTCGATGATCTTCTTGGCAGAAGCATCTACCAGCTGGTGGTCATACGCCTTGAGCGTGATACGCATGATCTGATTTGCCATAAAAAAGTCGCCTCCTTTTCGTACTCTTGTTTCATCAGTACGACAAGCGGTGACTGTACACTCTCCCGTGCGTGTCGCGGTCTCCTCACAGGATATCCCGCCGTTTGCACGTCGTTTCTGCCTCACCTCGGGTTCCTCTCCGGTTCCGTCCGGCTTGCAGACGCTGTATGGTACAGTGACTTGTCGTCAGGCTTACAGATACGGGGGAATGCTCCCTTCCATATCCCTTGACATTCGCTCCACGGAAAACCCGCCCCACTGGAAAGAGCGGCAACCTCGCGCTTCACAGCTATCATGTCACAGCAGATGCTACTCTAACACATTCGGGACGGTAATGCAAGTATTTTTTTGAAATTTTTGTGTTTTTTATCTTGACAGGGCAATGTAGATATCACTCTGCATCTGATCCAGGCGCCGGCTCATGTCACTCTTGTACTGGTCAAAGGCCGACACATGGCTGGACAGATCCTTGGCCACCTTCTGGGCGCTGCTGGAAGCATCGCTGGCCAAGCTGGAGGCAGTCTCCGATGCGGAGGCTGCCTGCGCCACCGTGGATTCCATTGCTGCCAGATCGGTCTTCACCTGCTCCAGCTGCTCCTGCAATCCCCCTGTGGCCGCGCTGAAATCCATGCCGTTGATGGCTTCAATGATACTGTTCTGCATCTCGTCCAGACTATCCTGCAGATCTGAGATCTGTGACTCCAGGCTGCTGATCCTGCTGTCCAGTTCTCCTGCCTTGTCTGCCAGTGCCTCAGACTGCAGCCTCATATTCTCCGTCTGCGACGCCATGGAGCTCGACTGGTTCTCCATCATCTGTCTCATCGCCTCATTTTGGGAGTTCAGGCTGGATTCCACACTCTGCCGGATGGATTCCCCCGTCTGCGAGAGTCCGTCCGTGAGTACCTGGCCCTGCGCGCTCAGGGTGCTCTCGATGGCGGAGCGCTGCTGTGAGAGGGAATCGTTGATGGCATCCTGCTGCCTGGACAGGCTCCCTGCCAGTGCGTTCACATCCTCCCCCATCTGGGTGAGGCGGGAACCGAGACCGTCCACACTCCTCCCGACCTCTGAAACCTGTGTGCCGACGCCGGTCACATTCCGGTCCATCTCGGAGACCTGAGATCCCAGGCCTGACACGCTCCGGTCCACCTCCTCCATCTGGGAATTGAGCCCCGTCACGCCTCTGCCTACCTCCGACATCTGGCTGCCTACCTCCGACATCTGGGAATTCAGCCCGGTTACCCCTCTGCCCACCTCTGACATCTGGCTGCCTACCTCTGTCATCTGACTGCCCAGACCGGAGACGGTTCTGTCCATTTCAGAGACCTGACTGCTCATGGCGCTGACATTCCGGTCCATCCCGGAGACCTGATTGCCCAGGCCGGAGACATTTCTGTCCACGACGGAGACCTGACTGCCCAGACCGGAAACACTCCTGTCCACAGCGGAGACCTGGGACTCCACCCCTGCCACCGTCCGCCCCAGTGTGTTGACATCTGCGGACAATGCCTGTTGCAATTCATTCATTCTTTTATTATAGGAAGCTTCTTTGTCATTCAGGGATGACATCATCGATTGCAACGTCGAGGTGTCCTTGGTCTGCATCCCGCTCTGGACCTGTTTCAACACGGAGGCGATCTGGTCGCTGTTCTTGGCTTCACTGGCCCGTACCTCCGCAATGGCGCTGGAGAGACTTGACTGGGATTTCTCATAACCGGTACGGATCTCCTCCAGCGCGTTATGAATCTGGGTAAAATACGCCTTGTCCTGTGCGCTCGTCGAACCATTCTCGATGCTCTCCCGCAGCTTATCGATCTGCTGTGTCGTGGTCGTGATATCCCCGTGCAGGGAAGTCAGTTCCTTATCAATCCCATTCACCTGTTTCGTCACGGTATCTGTCTTCTGCTGCTGTTCCAGGAGCCTCTCCCTCTCTTCCTCCTCCGCTGCCTGCTCTGCCGCTGCCGCTGTTTCTCTTGCCACCCGTTCCTGCTCTTCCTGAACCTTGCGCACCGCCTCCTGATTGGTCGTCACGACGCTGTCCAACTGCTCCAGGTATCCGGAGATCTCCTGCAGCTGCTCCTGGGTTTCCTGTCTGGCGGCGAGTGCCTCCTGCACCGCAGTCTCCTGTGCAGGCGTCACACGTGTGGTGGGGGTTATTGCATAGACCAGTACACCGATCACCACCGTCGCCGCGCCTACCCCGCAGGCAATCAGTGCCACATCCCTGTTGGCCAGACGTTTGAACCAGCCGTCAGACCGGGAGCTGCGATTGTTTTTCCTGTTTCGTCCTGTACCGCTGCCGGCGAACAGGCCCGCATTGTTTGCTGCTGCTGTTGCTGCACTTGTCATGTCTGCCACCTTTCTCTTCCATATATTGTAACGGAATCATACCGGCGAACTGCCGGATATTACCCAACGGATTGTTGGTGTTTATGATCATACTATGGGTAGGGTAAATTGTCAACCGTTTTTTCATTCCTTTTTCTCTTCTTTTTCCGTGTTGCCTATTGTGATGCGGTCTGTTCCCCGCTATACTGAGAACAACTGGAAATTGTTCCGAACAGATACCAACACATTTCATATATGGAGAAAACCTATGGCAGAGAAGATCTGGAGCAAGAAAGCCTTTGCAGCCACCGCACGCCGCGTCTCGGCAGACGGTATCGTTCTTCTGGAGAACGACGGAACGCTGCCCCTGGAGAGTGGCACACGGCTGGCCGTATTCGGCAGGAGTCAGTTCAACTACTACCGGTGCGGAACCGGCTCCGGCGGCGCCGTCAATGTGGAGTACACCGTTGGCATCTATGATGCGCTGGAAGCGGATCCCCGGTTTGAGCTGAACCAGACGGTGCGTGCGGCCTATGAAGCATGGCTGGTAGAGCACCCCTTCGATTCCGGTCATGGCTGGGGAACCGAACCCTGGACACAGGAGGAAATGCCCCTGCCCCCGGCACTGGTCGATGAAGCTTCCGCCGCGTCCGATGTGGCGCTGATCCTGATCGGCCGTACTGCCGGAGAGGATCAGGATAACTATAACGAACCCGGCAGTTACCTGCTGACTGAGGTGGAACGGGATATGCTGCAGCAGGTCTGTAACGCCTTTCCCCGCAGCATTGTCCTGCTGAATACCGGCAATATCATGGACATGCGCTGGGTCGCAGAAGTGCACCCCTCTGCCGTCGCCTATGTCTGGCAGGGTGGACAGGAGGGCGGCAACGGGGTTCTGGATTTCCTCTCCGGGGACTCAGATCCCGCAGGCCATCTGGCGGATACCATTGCGGCGCGGATTGAGGATTATCCCTCCACAGCCCATTTCGGAGATCCGGAGCAGAACCTCTATGTGGAGGACATCTATGTCGGCTACCGCTACTTCGAGACCTTCGCCAGAGACTGCGTGCTCTATCCCTTCGGTTATGGTCTCACCTATACCAGCTTTGATCTGAACAGCAGTAAGCCGGTCGAAGAGGGAGATTCCGTGACGTTTGCCCTATCCATCAGTAATACCGGTATGAAACCGGGGCGTGCCGTTGCACAGATCTATGTCCAGCGGCCAATCGGTCATCTGGGACAGCCCGCCCGGGTGCTTGCAGGCTTCCATAAATCACAGCTGCTGGCCCCCGGCGCTCTGGAACAGGTCACCCTCCGGATCCCCTGCTATGATTTCGCTTCCTATGATGACAGCGGGGCCAGTGGCTACGCTCATGCCTATGTCCTGGAAGCCGGTGATTACAACTTCTATCTGGGCGAAAATGTGCGCGATGCACAGCCCATCGGCACCCTTCAGATACCGGAGACCAGGTGTCTCATGCAGCTGGAGGAGGCCATGGCACCGGTCACTGCCTTTGACCGTATGGTCAACCGGGGCGGTTCCGAACCGGATTATGCACCGGTACCGCTCTGTCTGTCCCCGCAGGATCAGAAATGTGCCGCACGCAAGCCCGCCTGCCCGCCTTATACCGGAGACCGGGGTTACAAGCTGGCGGATGTGGATGCCGGCAAGGTCTCCATGGCAGATTTCGTGGCACAGATCCCCGATGAAGAGCTGTGCGTCATGATGCGCGGCGAGGGAATGAGCTCCGCCAAGGTGACCCCCGGTATCGCTGGTGCCTACGGCGGGGTATCGGATACGCTGAAGGCCTTCGGCATCCCGGTGGCCGGCTGCTCCGACGGACCCAGCGGTATCCGTATGGACTGCGGCACACAGGCCTTCTCCCTGCCAAATGGCACGAGTATTGCCTGCACTTGGGATACGGAGCTGGCGCAGGCACTGTTTGCCTGGGAAGCGCTGGATATGCGCAAAAACCACGTAGACGCCCTGTTGGGTCCCGGCATGAACATCCACCGCAATCCGCTGAATGGTCGGAATTTCGAGTATTTCTCGGAGGATCCCTTCCTGACCGGCCAGATGGCCGCCGCACAGCTGAAAGGCATGCACCGCTATGATGTCACCGGTGTCATCAAACATTTCGCCGGCAACTCCCAGGAACTGAAGCGTCACCGGGTAAACAATGTGATCTCCGAACGGGCGCTGCGGGAGATCTATCTCAAGGGATTCGAGATCGCTGTCCGGCAGGGCGGTGCCTATGCCGTCATGAGCACCTATGGCCCGGTCAACGGTGTCTGGACCAGCTCCAATTATGATCTGCTGACGGTGATCCTGCGGAATGAATGGGGCTTTGACGGCATCGTCATGACCGACTGGTGGGCCATGGGCAATGACGCAGCCGGGGAACCCGGCAGCTATAAGAATGTGGCCGCCCAGGTCCGTGCGCAGAATGACCTGAACATGGTCAATGCCGATCCGGTCTCCAACAGCAACAGGGACAATCTGGCGCAGGCACTTTCGGAGGGTACCCTCACCAGAGCAGAGCTGGCCCGCTGCGCAGAGAATATCTGTCGGTACCTGCTGCGGACACCGGCCTACCAGCACTTCCTCGGGCATGAATCCGATCTCGACAGAGAACTCGCTGCCGCCATTTCCGCCTCCGAGGCATCGCTCCAGCACGCCATCCCGGTCCGGATGCTGGATGAAATAGATCTCGATGTCTCCCTCATCAACACGGAGAAGGGACACAATACCATTTTTGGCATCTACACCGAACACCGCGGTGCTTTCCGCCTGGAGCTGACCCTGCGGGCAACCGGCGGCAACCCGTTGGCGCAGATCCCGGTGACCGTTTTCCGGGATATCGGCCTCTTACGGACCATCACCATGACCGGCGATATGTCCGAGTGGCGGACGGAAACCGTGGACATCCCTGTGAATTACCTGAACAACTATTTCCTGCGTTTCTTCTTCGCCCAGAGCGGCCTTGAGATCCAGCGGGCCAGACTCGTCCTCGTTCAGGATCTGGAGGAGGAAATCCAGCGCGGCATGGACCAGCGTTAGTACATACGGCACAGATAAATTGAAAGGAGCAATCACGCATGGATAAGGAATCAAAAAAACTGGTCGACCGAGCCAATGCCAAGATCGTCGTCTTCGAACCGGAGACAATGATCCTGAAGGAGGGTGAGGTCAATCTGGATATGTATAAGATTCTGACAGGACATGTGGAAGTCTACGTCAGTCACGGAACCCCGATGGAAACGCTGGTGGGTGTGCTCGGACCCAAATCCTGCTTCGGCGAATTCGGTCTGCTGTTACAGGAACCGGCGATCTACACCATCATCGCCTTCGACCGGGTCACCGCCATCCGGATCACCGAGGGCCAGCTGGGTGATTTTGTTCAGGACAATCACAGCTATGTCATCGAGATCATGCGCGGTATGGCGAAGACCATGATGAAGATGCGCAGTCAGATCAACCTGCTCGCCTCCGAGATTGAAGAAGGCATCACGCCGGAGAAGGATAACCTCACCGATGCGAAGCGTATCGCCAGAAGGGCCGGTCTGTTCCTGGCCCGGGAAGAACGCTTCGAACGGCAGCCGCGTTTCTTCGATGCAAACGCTTGAATGAACAGAACCTAAACCATTGCCTGCAGATCACTGTTTTCTCTTACTTGTTCAGCATGAACCGACGGGCGATGCTGATGCCAGTCCGGTAGGGCAGCGGCAGCAACGCCCTGTTCGCTTTCTTCAGCTCCTCGATGATGGAGAGATGCTGCGGGCATTTGCGCTCACAGGCCCCGCAGCCGATACACTGTGACGGCAGGGCCGGCTTCTTGCGGATGCCGACCATCCGGGCGTACTCGAAGCGAGCTTCGGCCTTCTTGCTGATATACATCTCATTATAGCTGTAGAATGCCCCGGGGATATCCACCCCCTGCGGGCACGGCATACAGTAACCGCAACCCGTACAGCCGACACGGAGACGGGCCCGGATGGCCTCCTTCACCCGCTCGATCAGCGCACGGTCCGTCTCTGTGAACATCCCCGGCTGTGCCGCATCCGCAATGCGGCAGTTCTCCTCCACCATCGCCTGACTGTTCATCCCGGAGAGCACAACTGTCACCTCCGGCTGATCCCACAGCCACTCAAAGGCCAGCGCCGCCGGGCTGCGCTTCTTTCCATCCCGGGCGATGGCCTGTTTGGCCTCTGCCGGCAGGAGATCCACCAGCTTACCGCCCCGGAGGGGCTCCATGATGATCACTGGGATCCCCCTGGCTGCCGCAGCCTGCAGGCCCTCCCTGCCGGCCTGGCTCACCTCATCCATGTAGTTGTACTGGATCTGGCAGAAATCCCAGTCGTAGGCATTCAGTATCTTCAGGAACATCTCCGTATTGCCGTGGAAGGAGAAGCCGATCTGACGGATACGGCCCGCCTCCTTCTGTTCCCTGATCCAGTCCTGGATGCCGTTTTTCACCAGATTCTCCCAGGCCTTGATATCCGTCAGCATGTGCATGAGATAGTAGTCGACATGATCTGTGCGCAGGCGTGTCAGCTGCTCACCGAAATAGCGGTCGATGGCACCGCGGCTGCCGATCAGGTACTGGGGCAGCTTGGTCGCAATGTTGATCCGGTCCCGGAGCTGGTTTCTCTCCAGGATCTCGCCGAGAGCCGCTTCACTGCCGGGGTAGATGTAAGCCGTATCGAAATAGTTGACTCCACGGTCGATGGCAGTACGGATCTCCGTTTCTGCTTTGTCGATATCGATGGCGCCATTCTTCTTGGTAAATCGCATGCAGCCATAGCCAAGAATGGACAGGGGCGTACCGTTTCGATCATTTCGGTATTGCATAGCTTCGTTTCCTCCTGATATATGAAAGTAGATGATGTGGACAATCCGTGCTTACGCCCGAAGGGCCTGGACAATGCGCGCATATACTTCGTAACAGCGGGTCAGCTGGACGGGGCCATCGGGGGTCTGGCGCTGGGCAGGCGCAGGACCGCCGCAGATATCAGTGCCCAGGAGCGCACCGTGCTGCCGCAGCGATTCGATATCCGCAAGCAAACGCTCCAGTGACAGTGTCCCCTGATCCCAGCTGGTCATAATCTCCTCCGGCGCAAGGACATCCAGGTCAATGGAGAGGTAGACGGGCCACCGGATCTCGGACAGCGGAACCGGGGCCGATGCGAACCGGATCCGGGACAGCAGCGCCTCATGATCCTCCTCCGCCTGCAGGTAGTCCCCCGTCTCCCGGATATAGTCCGGATCTGCGCCGATCACCATTACCTCCCGGAGGTACTGCTGTGTCCGCAGGGCCTCCAGTATCCAGCCGCCACAGGAGAGCAGCCCGCCGAAGGCAGGCGGCTGCATATCGGTGTGATGATCATAGACCAGCAAAGTATAGTCCTGCCGGATCCGCTCCGTCAGGAGCTTCGACATATAATGATAGCTGCCGTGGTCAATAAGGTGGATACCCGGGAAGGTCACCCCTGCTGCCGTAAGCCGCCTGTTCAGTTCATCCTCCGAGGCGCCGTCACAGTAACCGTTCGTCCCTGCGATGTCTGAAGCGTCCATGACAACAAGAGGACCCTGCATCCCGCTCAGGCCCTCTTCCACTGTCAGTCCGCTGAAATTAACGACTGTGATCTGCTGTTCTTCTATCCCCTGTCCGCTCACAACCCCATCTCGATCAGACGCTCCACCGCATGATCCCTGATCAACAGCTCGCCGGTTTCTTCAATGTGATCCAGCTCCGGAGAACCCAGCTGCAGCAGATGTGCGTACTCCAGACCCAGCCGGCGCATCTCATAGGCGACGCCGTCACCGTTTGCCATCACCTCGACCACCATGTAATACTCGCCGCGTTCCTTGTAGACACGCGATGCCTTGATGGGCAGATGGCGGATCACCCGTGCGAAACGGGCACATTCCTCCAGGGAATGCAGTCCTGCCAGATACCGCTCCACCTGCACGATGGGCTGTGCCAGCGCCTCGATCTGGGGCTCCTCCTCCGGCTCATCGGACTGATAGGCCTCCATCATCATGTGCGAAATGTCCGAGAGAAGCTTGTTTAGGGCAACGCCCTTCTCTTTGCCGGAGAGTCTCTTGATAGCATCAATGGACGGCTGCTCTGTCAGCGACAGGATCCCCTCCGCGGCATGGCGGAGTCTGTCCGTCGCATGCTGGATGTCCTCGTCATTGAGCTTCATGCCAAAGATCCGCACGCTCCCGTCCCCCATCATATTCCGGGTGATCATCAGCACCTCGGTCTCCGGATCATATCCGAGCTGCTCACCCACGGCCTGATCAATCTGGGCCAGGAAAAGCGCACTCTTCTTCTCCCCGTTTACGACGGCTTCCGGAGTGAGGCCGATCTCACGCAGTTCGCCGGCAGCGATACTACACTCTACGGTTGAATTATTCATTTTCACGATTACCATACCGATCAGCTCCTTCCTCGTTTTGTCGTCTTTACTTCATTATACTCCAGGAATAAGCAGTATGCAATTAGACTCGCGAATGTATATATACCGCTTACTATTATTTTTCGAAATTTGCGTTATTACGTGTCATTTTTCTTCAAAAGACGAAAGGCAACCATTCACACCGGAAGTAAGTCCTGAATCGCCATGTAGTCGAATTCCGCCACCGCATCCCGTAGCTTATCATAGAGCTCACGCAGATCCTGCGGGATGCTGTATTCTTCCAGCTCCCTGACGATCTCCTCCAGCAGGTCACAGTCCATGTCTTCCGCCGCTGTTCTGAGTTCTCCGAATTTCGTGCGGACATAGTCCGCATCGGCCTCCGGCCTGTCAGTCTCCGGTTCACTGTCGGTAAACAATGCCGATAACGGCACCCTGAATCCCGCATAGGCATCCATCAGCGCCTGGTGATGCGCACGGATATAGTCCAGATTCTCCGCCTTGCCCGCATCCTCCAGCGCCTGCGCCGCCTCACCGAAATCAATGGCGCCAATGGTCCGTGCACCGCTCTTCAGGGCATGTACCCGGATCGTATAATTCTTCCAGTCGCCCTCCTCATAGAGACGGCAGATGGTCTCCGTCGTGTCATCCATCGCATCGTAGAAAATCTTCAGCAGCTCCAGGTACGTCTCCCTGTCCCCGCTGTTCTTCATGCCGGCTTCCGTATCGATGCCGCAGCCGGCCAGTGTCTCCACCAGCTCATCCGACGCCGCAGGGGTCTCTTCCTCCTGTGCCACCTGGGGTTCCTGTCTGTCCGCATCCGGGGTTTCCCGTCTGTTCACATCCGACGACGACGTTTCTGTCGTTTCCTGCACGCAGGCTTCATAATCGCCCAACGGTTCCCAGGACACCACCTGCTGCGCCAGCCGGAAGGAGAACCTGGAGCCCAGCTCGTAGACACTCTCCACCTCCAGCTCCGCATTCATCATTTCCAGCAGCCGCTTTGTGATATTCAGCCCGAGGCCAGCACCACCGCCGGTCGCACCGTCTTTGTCTCCCTCGATCCGGTCGAACTTGGAGAAGATCCGGTCCATATCCTCATGCCGGATGCCAATACCGGTATCCATGACCGCAACATCCATCAGGACGGTATCCGTCTCATCCAAATTCTTCTCATAGCCTATGGTGAAAGTGACAGCGCCCTTCTCCGTGTACTTGACCGCATTCGTCAGCAGATTCAGGATGATCTGCCGGACGCGCACGGCATCTCCGTGTAGCCGTTTCGGAAGCGTCCTGTCGATATCCAGATTCAGCTTCAGTTTCTTCTCCTCCGCCTTCGGCCGGATCGCATGCAGGAGATCTGCCAGGATATCCGCAAGGTCATAGTCCACCGGAAGGAGCTCCATCCTGCCCGTCTCGATCAGCGAGTAATCCAGGATATCATTGACGATCCCCAGCAGGGTCTGTCCCGCCGTCCGTATGTCTTCGGCGCAGGCCAGCACCTGTCTGTCATCACTCTCCCGCAGGATCGTCTCATTCCGGTCCAGGAGCCTGTTGATCGGCGTGTGGATCTCCTGTGATACATTTGACAGGAAAGAGGATTTGGCCTCATTCGCGGCAATTGCCCGCTCCGACATATCCAGGAGCTTATCCCGCTCCTTCTTCTCCTCGTTGATATCCTCCGACAGCCACAACACCCGGACGAGCCTGCCCCATTCGTCGCGCTTGGAGGCCACAAACCTGCCACGCCGCCACTGCTTATCCCGGTTCAGATACTCAATCGTCAGCGTATCTGTCCGGCGCATCCTCCTGCCCAGCGTGGAGAGATCAATGAAACGGCGGACATCGTCTAT
>JAFSYF010000301.1 GCA_017443695.1 Butyrivibrio sp. | reverse complement strand
GGCTGTGTCGATCTGTATTTTGGACTGTTTTAAGAGGTTCTTGAACACCATGAGATTCATGGGATTGTCGTCAATGACAAGAACCCCGGCCGCAGGCGCAATGAATGTCTTCTGATAAGCCATGCGGATATTCAGCAGCTTCTGGTAGGCGGACTGATAGTCCCCGAGAGGCTCCCTGCGGATCACTCTCTGGCGTACGGAGAAGGAGAACTCGGAGCCCTGTCCGTATTCACTGCGTACCTCCAGATGGGAACCCATCAGCTCAAGCAGCTTCTGGGTGATGTTCATGCCCAGACCGGTGCCCTCGATGCTGCGGTTGCGATCCTCCTCGATGCGGCCGAATTCCTCATACAGCCGCTGCAGATCCTCCGGCTTGATGCCGATGCCGGTATCCCTGACACTGACGTCCAGATTGATGAAGTCGGGATCATCCGTCTCCGAATACGCCATGGAGAAGGTCACCGTGCCCTTGGGCGTATATTTCACCGCATTGGTCAGCAGGTTGGTGATGATCTGTTTCACCCGGATCTCATCGCCGAAGAGCACCTTGGGGATGGTCGGATCAAAATGCAGGGAGAGGAGGAGTTCTTTCTCATCCGCCCGCACCTGGATCATGTTGACAAGGTCGTTGAGGACAGAGGAGAGATCGTACTCCACCGGGGTGATGTCCATCTTGCCGGCCTCGATCTTGGAGAAATCCAGGATGTTGTTGACCAGGCCCAGCAGGGTATACGCGGCACTCCGGATGTTCTCCGAGTAGGCGATGATGTTGGAATCCTGGCATTCCCGGAGGATCATCTCGTTCATCCCCAGCACTGCGTTGATGGGCGTCCGGATCTCGTGGGACATATTGGCCAGGAAGGAGCCCTTGGCTCTCGTGGCTGCCTCTGCAGCAGATTTCTCTATGGCCAGCTCCTGCACCATGGTCTTCTCATAGTAGATGCAGTTCTCCCGGTGGTTGAAGCCGTTGTGGATGGCCGTTGCCATCTGGACGCAGCCCTCGTATCCGCAGCAGGTGCAGTTGATCAGGCGGCTCTCGGGCGTCAGCTTGTTCATGGAGACAAAGATGGCGTCCAGCTCCTCTTCGGTGGGTATATCATAGGCACACTCGGATGAGCGGTCGGTGTATCCGCGGAGGTAGTCCTCCAGCTTCAGATCCTTGAACTGGAGGTTGAAGTTCTTCAGGCGTTCTTCGGGGGTGTCCGGCTTCGACCAGGCCATGCCGCTCTGGTTACGCTTGGAGGCCTCCCTGATGTTCAGCAGCTCGTAGAGGGCATCGTCCGTCCGCGATTTGTCCGGGTCGACCGCCGTTCCGCAGATACAGCCTTTCTCGCAGTTTAAGGCATCGATGAAGAGGAAGGGCGTCTTCTGATCCCGGATCCGGCTTGCATTCTCATGCATCCATTCATAAAGGCGGCGTTCTCCCTCGATCTGGCGGATGTAAACGCCCTCTCCCAGAAACCAGCGCACATTCTCCGCCAGTCCTCCGGGCGTGGGATAATAGGATCCCAGTCCGTACTCGATCTCGCTGTTTGTGGGATCACCCTTGATGCCGTGCTCTTTGATGTAGCGCATCAGATGGCTGAAGGTGACGTTGTACTGAACCAGCCCCTCATTGTGCGGATCTTCGATTTCCATTTTCTTGGCGATGCACGGGCTGATGAAAGCCAGCCGATCTGTGACGCCCAGCTCCTTCCTGGCATAAATGGCCGAGCACATCAGCGGACTCTGCACCGGGAATAATTTCGGCAGGAGCTCCGGCAGATACCGTTCAATGTAGGAAACAACCGCGGGACATGGCTGGGAAATACCGCCGGTGAAGCCATAGCGGTCGATGTAATTCAGATATCCCCAGGTCGTGATATCCGCGCCGAAGGATACACTGATGATCCGTCGGACACCCAGCGCCTTCAGTCCACCGAGTACGCATTCATATTCATCGGGATAATTGGCCTTGAAGGCCGGTGCCAGGAGGAGGGAGATCGGTTCGCCCTTCGCCAGATCGGCAAAGAAGGCTTCCGTATCGTCTCTGTACTCCCGGGCATTGTGGACACAGACGTCCATACAGCTGCCACAGGCAACGCACTTGCTTCCATCCACATGGATCCGGGCCTTCCCCTCCACCTCAACGGAAACACAGGCTCCGATGGCACTGCAGACGTTGATGCAGCGGTTGCAGCCGATACAGTTGTCATTCGTATATACGATGCTTTGCTCATTCATCATGTCTTATTCCCCGTGCTGGCTTTTTTTCTTTACCGGTTCGACTGCAGCGGAGTATGCCATACCGCTTCTATGTTCTGCGCCGGTTGATCATTTCTTGCAAGTGGTAACGCCCAACGAACCGCATTGGCAATGATCTTCTGAATATCCGGGTGTTCATAGACCGGTGCTTCCTCGTGTCCCGGCTGAAAATAGAAGATCTTTCCCAGGCCTCTGGTAAAGGTCACGCCGCTTCTGAACACTTCTCCACCCGCGAACCATCCGATGAAGATGATATCATCCGGTTTCGGAATATCAAAATGCTCGCCATACATCTCCTCCTCAGGGATATCGACACAGGCCGGTATCCCCTGCGCTATGGGATGCGAAGGCGCAACGCACCAGAGCTTCTCTCTGTCTCCATGCCGCCAGTGGAGCGTCATGGTGGTCCCGAGGAGTGCGCGCAGCACCTTGCTGTAATGCGCAGAGTGCAGCGCGATCAGTCCCATTCCGGCCAGAACCGCTTCTTTCACCAGCCTGACCGTCTCATCCGTCACTTCCTCCTGTCTGGCATGGCTCCACCAGATCAGTACATCCGTTTCCTGTAATAACT
>JAFSYF010000041.1 GCA_017443695.1 Butyrivibrio sp. | reverse complement strand
GGGGGGATATTATCCGTTTTACAAGGAAGTATATGCCGGGTACGATGAGAGAATCCGGCAGGTGATCAATCAAATACTGGAAAGAGATTATCCGGCAGTGGAGGCCATCAGTTATCCAACGGTGCAGAAGATAAAAAAGATGTTGTATATTCTTGCGCAGAGCTGCCCCCAGACACCCAATATGTCGGAGCTATATAAGGAACTTGACACAGACCGCAACCAGGGATTACGGATGCTTTATACGCTGCAGAAAGCCAACCTGCTGAGTCTGCTCTCTTCAGACAAGGCATCTCTTTCGCATATGTCCAAGCCGGACAAGATCTACTGCGACAACACGAATATCATGTACTGTTTTACGGAGAAGATCAATACGGGCACAGTACGGGAAACCTTTTTCCTGAACCAGGTGAAATCGGCAGGGTACGTTGTAGCATATCCGAAACAGGGAGATTTTCTGATTGAGAATGAGATATTATTTGAAGTGGGAGGACGCAAGAAATCCTTTGAGCAGATTGCGGATATCCCAAACAGCTATCTGGCAGTTGATGATATAGAGACAGGATATGGGAACAGGATCCCGTTGTGGATGTTTGGATTCCTGTACTGATGGGACAGGAAGGGAACGGAACAGCTTAAAAAACAGGCGGCAGGCGTATTGAAATGTGCGATGTGCCGCATGGATCACAGGATCCCGCCGTCCACTCTTAACACCTGGCCCGTCATGAAACGGGACAGATCGGAAGCCAGGAACAGCGCGGCATCTGCGATCTCCTCGGGCTGGCCCTGACGCTTCATGATACAGCGGTTCAGGGTGATCTCCTGCAGATGTGGATCCATGGAATCCCCCATCTCCGTACCGATGAATCCCGGAGCGATCGCATTGACCCGGATCTGATACTGTCCCAGCTGCACAGCCATACTGCGCATGGCGCCGATTACGGCCGCCTTGCTCGAATTATACTCCAGACTCATCCCGCCATCATAAGCGGCGGCAGAGGAGAGGAAGATGATACTCCCCTGTTTGTTCCGCATCATATTCCGGCACAGCAGCTGAGACAGGCCGACGGCTGAGAACAGATTCACCTCGAATGTCTGACGGATGCCAGCCATATCCGTCATCGTAAACATACGGACCGGCGGCCCGATCCCGACATTGTGCACCAACACATCGATAGGTTCTTTGTATCCGAGAATTTCTTTGCCGGCCCGTTTTACAGCATCCGGATCGGCGAAATCCGCATAGACTACCGTGATCTCTGTACCCGTCTGCGCAGTCAGTTCTCTGCAATCCGCTTCAAAATCCGGGTTTTCCTTCCGGATCATGGCATAAACCCTTGCACCATGTTGCACAAAGGTTTTCAGAATTGCCAGCCCAATCCCCCGGTTGCAGCCGGTGATCACGGCGTTCTTGCCTGTGAGCAATCTGTTCTGCATAACAGGTTCTTTCACTTCTTCAATCATGCGCCGATATGCTCCTCTTTGATCAGATAACCGGCCTTCACCGGACTGGCGACTGTCTTACCGATGACATCCTTCAGCCGCCCCGGAGGCAGCCCGGTACCCGGCCGCTTGGCGGTGAGATCGGATGCGGCGATCACATCCCCCACAGCCAGATCCCTCGTTGCCACGAGACTGCGACGCATCTTCTGCGCATACTCCTTCTCCGCATCCGTCAGTATTCTTTCTCCGGAGCCCATGGCAGTGGCCACATTCCGGCAGGCTGCGACCATCTCAGCCATCACATCCGGCTCCGTGGCCATATCATTCTCCATGCCCATCTTATTATGATCGAGAGTGAAGTGTTTCTCGATCACAGCGGCACCAAGCGCCGTAGCGGCACAGGGAACGGCTACGCCAAAGGTGTGGTCTGAATAACCAATCGGATAGTCGGGGAAGCGCTCCTGCAGGGTGCGAATATTATTCAGATTGATGATCTCCGGCGGTGCGGGATAGACCGAGACACAATGCAGGATGCAGAGTGCGCGGTTGCCGGTCTCCTCAATCGCATGCACGGCTTCTTCAATTTCTTCCATGGTAGACATACCGGTGGACAGGATCATCGGCTTGCCGAGTCCGGCGATGTATTGCAGGAATGGCAGGTTGTTGATCTCCATGGAGGAGATCTTGATAAAAGGGGTATCAAGCTCCGCCAGATATTTCGCCTCCGCCTCAGAGTACGGCGTGGAGGAACAGTCAATCCCGACGCTCCTGCAGTAGGCCGCCAGTTCAGCCAGCTGAGATTCCTCCAGAGAGAACTTCTGGACGAATCGCTTCAACACACGATTGCTCTGGTAGTACTCCTCGGCGAACAGGGATTCCGTGGTATAGGATTGGAGTTTGACACAATCACAGCCACAGGCCTTGGCGGCGTCGATCATCTCCTTGGCTGTTTCCACTTTCCCATCATGACTGGAATTCAGCTCGGCGATGATATAGGGATCGGCATGATCACTGATCACTCTCCCGTTGCCCAATGTTATTCTGACCATATGTTTTATCCCTCCATCCATGTATCTGTCGGCTGGACGATCATCTCCTGATGGAACAGAGTCCGGTCCATAAACGGTGCCTGATCCTCGAGATGCCGCTTGATCAGACGGTGTTTCTCGCCAACCGCATACGCGTTGCGCAGGAAGGGCTGTTCCTTCCGGGCGATCACCTCGCACAGAACAGGCCCCTCACAGGCCAGCACGCGGTCGACTTGTTGCTGCAGGTCAGCATTTCCCTCCAGACGTATGTAAGGAAGATCAAAAGCACTCGCCACGGATTCAAAATCCGCGCAGGAGACGCCGTTGGCCGCGTCTGTCCCGATGGTACGTGTCCGGAAGAGATCCTTCTGCCGCTGCCGGATCACCGCGTAGCAATCGTTGTTCACAACGAACAGCTTGAGCGGAATGCCCAGATAGCGGATGGACTGCAGCTCCTGGAGATTCATCATCACAGACCCGTCGCCGATCACGGCGATGACATTTTGCCCCTCACCGGCATACCAGGAACCGGCTGCCGCGCCGAGCGCAAATCCCATGCAGCCCTGTGAGGCGGGATGAACGATACGGACCCCATCCTTTTTCACAGCGACGGAAGGAATGACGAGCTCCTCAATACCCGCATCTGAGAGGATGGTTTCCCCCGGCTGCATGGAGTTGCCGATACAGTCTGCCAGATGATACAGGTCGATGGCATCAGATTCCCTGCTCCAGCGCTCGCATTTGGGGAAAATCGATTTCCAGTGGCGGCAGGTATCCTGCCAGCCTTCAGAACAGACAGGCAGCGACAGCCTGTCCAGCGCCTGCAGGAAGAGCGCGGCATCCGCATGGATGAAACGATCCAGTTGTACGGTGCTCTTCCGCGCTTCCGCCTCATCGATGTCCACCGCGATGATCTTTGCATCCCGGGCAAAGGCATCCGGATCCTCGCCGACCTGCGCGGAGTTCATCCGGCAGCCGATGCTGATCACCAGATCCGCATTCTGAATGGTGAAGTTACCTGCTCTGGAACCGCCCATGGCGCCGATGGTTCCCATGGAGCATTCATTCTCGTCAGGACAGACATCGGTGGCAGCCGTATCAAATACCACAGGGAGTTTGAGCTGCCCGATCAGCCGGCGAACCAGTTCCTCGCTGCCGGATGCGCGGATCCCGCTGCCGATGAGCAGGACAGGACGTCTGGCAGCCCGGAGCGCCTGGGCGGTATCCGCCATGTCATCGTCCGTCGGCGCAAGCGGCACGGACACCCCTTCAAAATGCCGAACCTGATCAGGCTCTATCCGGGCATTCTGTATATCCAGAGGGATGTCGATCCATACAGGCCCCTTGCGGCCTTCGGTTGCTCTGAACAGCGCCTCTTCGATCTGACAGGCGGCATCCTCCGCCCGCTCCAGCATCACGGCATATTTGGTGATCGGCCGAACCAGCTCGATGATATTGGCTTCCTGCTGCCCGTAGGTCCGGACAGGCAGGCCGGTATGATAGGCGGTTTCATTCAGCATGTGCTGGCCAGAGAGGAACACAACCGGCACACCATCCTGCCAGGCGTTGAGGACACCGGTGATTGCATTGGTGGCGCCGCAACCGGTGGACACCAGACAGGCGCCAACGCCTCCCCGCCGCATGGCATACCCCTGCGCCGCGTAGGCACAGGACTGCTCATGGTGGAGCGAGATACCGGTCACCGCCGGGTTCTTTGCCACAGCATCGGACAGATACAGGACACCCCGTCCGGTCACCATGAAGATATGACCGACAGACAGCGCCGCCAGCTGGTCGATTGCATAATCCGCTACTCTCATCATCGGGTTCAGAACTCGATCTGATAATTGGCAGACAGGATCTCCTTACCCTTCTCATAGGAAGAGAAGTCGATGATGTCGTCGGTATCCATCATGATATCAAATGCATCCTCCAGCGTGGCGATGAGATTCATGTGCCCGACGGAGTCCCAGGCATCGATGGACTGATAGGACAGATCGGCGAGCTGATCCTGTGCCACCTCCAGTGCCTCCATGAATGCGTTGTCATACTTCTCCAGATTGCTCATAGCAGAGAATCCTCCTTCTTTGGATTGGAGGGCTGTGCATGCCCTTACATACCTCAAACTATACCATATATATCGGTGAATGGACAGGGAAAAAGAATAGTAATAAACCGATAATATATTATCTATAATACGTCAATTACGTTGACACAGACGGGCTTCTTTGCTATGATAATAAAGGCATTTTTTACTCATGAACTGGGCGATATGAGCCGATATAAATACAGGGTGTATCATGAGACTGAGCAAGGACAGATTACGGCAATTGTTTGATAAGCGGTACGAGTTCCGGCTGGGAAAACGGGC
>JAFSYF010000300.1 GCA_017443695.1 Butyrivibrio sp. | reverse complement strand
TGTCCCACACCGCCGCGGCGATGGAAGGCATGGATGACAGCGCAAAAAAAAACTGAGTAACGCGCCCGCTGT
Organism: Butyrivibrio sp.; assembly: GCA_017443695.1. Classification (GTDB taxonomy): domain Bacteria; phylum Bacillota; class Clostridia; order Lachnospirales; family Lachnospiraceae; genus Butyrivibrio. The sequence goes on along the minus strand of JAFSYF010000300.1, from coordinate 2,583 downwards.
TGCCGACGGCATCTATCAGGCGGGATTCACAACGGACAGCGCCATGTTCCATGTCAATGAGGCACGGAACGGCATGGGTGAACTGACGGTGCAGGATGGGCAGATGACGATCCATATCAGTCTGCCCTCCAGAAACATCGTGCATCTGTATCCGGGGACCGCCGCAGACGCGCAGAAGGATGGTGCCGTATGGCTGGAGCCCACGGAGGATGAGGTGCGGTATGCCGACGGCACAACGGAGACCGTTTATGGTTTCGATATACCCGTGCCGTATCTGGATGCGGAATTTGACCTGGCCCTCATCGGAACGAAAGGCAAGTGGTACGATCACAAAGTGATGGTGGCGTCACCGGAGTAAGGGGGAGCATCATAGACAGACGATCCGGAAAGATCCGCAATATTCTGGCGGCGCTGTGCTGCGCCGTGATGGTGTCCTCCTGCACCTCCGGGGAGGTCACTTCGCTGCCTGCGGATCCGCAACTCCCGCAGGAATCCGTGGAGACGCCGGGTTCCATCGCGGAGCCGCAGCACTTCTATGTGGATATCACCATGACCGGAGGTTCGGGCAAAGCCCGTATCCAGTCACCGGTGGAGATCACTGCGGATAACGGCATCATGACGGCAGCACTCATCTGGAGCAGCGCGAACTATGACTACATGCTCGTCGATGGGATGAGATATGACAACGAGAATGACGGGGGCGCCTCCACCTTCCATGTGCCGGTGCCATCCCTGGATACACCGCTTAAGGTGATCGGCGATACCGTTGCGATGAGTACGCCGCATGAGATCACGTATGAGATCTCATGGGGACAGCAGCATCTGACATTGGAAGAGAGCGCCGGCGCAGAGGAGGAGACCATCCGGCCGGAGGATACGGAAGAGGACACCCCGCAGCAGATGCGTCGCGATACAGCCGGCGCCGGACCCTCCCGTGAGAACGGGCAGGCACTGGCAGACGCCGGGATCAACCGTACCGGGGAACTGTCCCTTCGGTATGCCCTGGGATTCTCCGTCACCGAATACGGTGACTATGCATGGATCTCCATTCCGAACTCGGGGGAGTATCTGCTGATCCCGGAGGGCGGCAGCATCCCGGACGGGCTCTCTGATGATGTGGTATGCCTGCAGAAGCCGCTGGATCATACCTATCTGGTATCCACGGCATCCATGGATCTCATCAGCAGATGCGGCGGGCTATCCATGATCCGGCTCTCCGGCACCAGAGAATCCGACTGGTATATACAGGAGGCCAGAGACGCCATGCAGCGCGGCGATATCCGGTATGCCGGCAGGTACAGCGCGCCCGACTATGAGCTGATCCTGCAGGAGGGCTGCCGGCTCGCTGTGGAGAATACCATGATCTATCACGAACCCGCGGTGCAGTCGAAGCTGGAAGAACTGGGCATCCCTGTTCTCGTAGAGACCTCCAGTTACGAGAAGCATCCGCTGGGGAGACTGGAGTGGATCAAGCTGTACGGCCTTCTGTTTGACCGGCTGGATGCGGCACAGGCATATTTTGACAGCGAGGCCGGGCGGTTTGAGACGCTTGTTTCTGCAGAGGGGGGTGCAAAACCCCGGATGGCTTTTTTCCATGTCACAGCCGGCGGACTGATCAATGTACGGAGGGCAGGGGATTACATCACCACGATGATCGACCTGGCCGGCGGGCAGTATGTCCCGGCGGCAGAGGCAGATGCCGGTGAGGATACGGGGACGCTTTCATCCATGAATATGCAGATGGAGGATTTCTACGCACAGGCACGGGATGCGGATATCCTCATTTATAACAGTACCATTGGCGGGGAGATCGGGTCCGTTGCCGAGCTGACCGGCAGGAATCCGTTGTTTGCGGATTTTCGTGCGGTAGAGAACGGGCAGGTGTACTGCACCGAACGGAATCTCTTCCAGCAGATCAGCGGCATGACGGCGTTCATGCAGGATCTTCATGATGTCTTCTCTCATACAGAGAGAACGTATACCTATCTGAACAGGCTGGAATAAGCGGATGAACAGGAAACCATGCATCATATTCTGCACAGGGATGCTGCTGATGATCCTGCTGCTCATCTGGGTGAGCATGATCACAGGGAGCGTCACGATCAGAACCGGCGAGATTCTGTCCATGACCGGTGCCGGTGCTGACCCGATGCATCGCAGCATTCTGTTCTCCATCCGTCTGCCGCGTACGGTTTCGGCGCTTCTGCTCGGCGGATCCCTGGCACTTTCCGGTTACCTCTTACAGACCTTCTTCCGCAACCCGATCGTCGGGCCCTTTGTTCTGGGCATCTCATCCGGGGCCAAGCTCACAGTCGCACTGGCTATGATCTTCTTCCTCTCCCGCGGACGGGAGATCGAGCTCGCCGGCATGGTGGCGGCGGCATTTCTGGGGTCGGTACTGGTGATGGGCTTCGTGCTGGCGATCTCGGTCCGGGTCAGGAATATGAGTGTGCTGGTGATCTGCGGGATCATGGCGGGCTATATCTGTTCAGCCATCACGGATTTTGCCGTGACCTTTGCAGACGATGCCAATATCGTCAATCTCCATAACTGGTCCATGGGGAGCCTGTCGGGGATCAACTG
>JAFSYF010000299.1 GCA_017443695.1 Butyrivibrio sp. | reverse complement strand
TTTGCGGGAGGCATCCAGCTCAATCTCACGTGAGATATCGTTCAGCAGCTCATCCCGGTCGTCCTTGGCCTCCTCCAGATCCTTATCCACCTTATCCTTCTGATCCTTCATCACCAGAAGCTCCTGATCATAGTGGATGTCCACCTGATCCGTCTGGGTGTCGAGCTGTGAGGTGTCGTGCTCCTGGCGGGCCTTGGCCAGCTCGATCTCGTTCGTTTCCCGCTCGAAGGACTCGTTCATATCCTGCAGTTCCCACTTGCGGTCCTGCAGCTCCGACAGTGTCCGCTGCGCCGCCGCGTACTGTTCCTTCAGGCGCTCATATTTCTTGGTCTTGTCGTCCTCTTTGGCCTCTTCCATATCGTCCTCGATGTCCTCGATCCTCAACTTCAGATCATCGATGCTGTCCGTGAGTTCCTCGATCTCGTCATCGTTCAGATCCTTCTGCGCGTCCATCTCCGCAATGCGCAGCGCCCAGTCCGCCTCGGCGTACTCATCCGTCGCCTTGTCATACTTACGCTGGTTATCCGTCCAGTTATTGGCCAGCTCCATGGCGTCCAGCTGCTTCTGCATCTCCTTGGACTGATCCTCCAGCTGTTCCACCTTCTTGGTCGCCGCTGTCAGCGCCTTCTGATACTCCTCAAAAGTCGCTGTATAGCCGCCGCGCACACGGTTGATGATCCGGTCATCGATATCACCGCGCAGCAGGGAGAGTTCATAACTCTGCTCCAGATCCTCCAGCTTCTCCTGCGCCTCGATGAGATCCGGGGATTCCTGCTCCTCCAGATAGTACAGGATCCCGTCCTTCTCCACATGATCTCCCACCTTCACCGGCACACTGGAGATCTTACGGATCTCCTTGACAACCACATCATACGGGTCATCTGCCTCAATGGTGCCCGTACCACGGATCTGCGGCGATACACTTCCTGACTCGATCATCTGCGTCGCTACCTCCGGCAGCGAATAGTTCATGATGGTCTGGGAAAAGAAGGTCAGAATCAGCAGAATCACCAGGAACACAATTGCAATGTTCTTGATGATATTCTTGCGTCGCATGGAATCTTTCTCAGCTTGCGTGATCTCGGACATGGTCATTCCTCTCTCTATTATAAATGCAACTATCTGATGTTATATCGTATACCTTATGTGAACCTAAAGTCCACCCGTTCTTTTTCTCCTCTTTTACCCCTTGATACCGCCCTGGTAAGTGATGCCATCGATCAGGTACTCCTCACCGTACAGGAAGATCAGCATCGGCGGCACCATATAGATCACGGCCACCGCGAAAGCCAGGGAGATCTCTCCCGCATTGATCTTCGACAGGAACACCGACAGCGGATGCATCTCATCGTTGGTCAGCAGGATCAGCGGCTGCTCCACCATGTTCCAGTAGTCAATGAATACCAGGATCGCGATGGAAATGATGCCCCCCTTGCACAGCGGCATGGCGATCTGTGAGAAGATCTGCCACTCCCCTGCGCCATCGATGGACGCTGCCTCCATCACCTCCGTTGGAATACGACGGATGAATTTGGTCAGCAGGTACACCGCAAAGGGGCTGAAAATACCGGGCAGCCAGATGGCCCATCTCGTATCGATCAGGCCCAGCCACTGGCTCACCAGATAGTTGGGCACCAGCGTAACCTGATAGGGCATCAGCATCAGGATGATATAGAGGAAGAATATCACCTCTTTCACCCTGCCATGGTACCGCGCAAATCCGAAACTGGCCAGCATCGCCACGAAAAGCTGGAACACCACGATCGGCACCACGTAGATCATACTGTTCCAGAACTTCATCAGATACTCCGGCGACTTGAACAGCACAGAGGCATACTGGGCAAAAGTCGCCATATCCGGTATCAGCTTCAGATTGACGGTCTTGGAGATGAATACCTTACTCCCGGACTCCGTCGTGGCGAAGACCATACCGTAGTTCGCATTGATCTCTGACGTGCTCATGAAGGAATTCGTGATCGTCAGTATGATAGGCATCAGGAACAGGATGGCAAAAATACCCGCGGCAATGGTCCCCAGCGCGATACCGATCTTTCCGATGCGCCTGTTCCTGGCTGCGCGGTGGATCGCTCTCTTATAGAAACGATTGTCTGCCTTCTGCTGCTTCTCTGCCGCCCGCTGCTCCTCCGGTGTCAGCTCCCGGGCCCCCACCTCCCGCGGGGGATTCGAGGGGTCCGCCCCGGGCATATCCAGCCATCTGTTCTCCGGCGCACGCTCAACAATAGCTGAGGTGTATACGCCGCCTGCACTCCTTCCTCTCATCGCCTGCGCCCTCTATCCCTCAATGTCCCGTCCGTACCGGTCCTCGGTCACGAACATGATCAGCATCAGGATGATGATGACGATGGACATGATGACAGCCGCCGACGACAGCTTCTGGTAATCCATGGACTGGAAGGTATTGTTCATGAAATGCTGCAGCATATACAGCGTATTATACGGATAATCGCCAGTCATCAGATAGATCTCGCGGAATACCTTGAAGGAGTTGATGAGTGACATGATGGCCACAAACAGGATCGTGGAGGAGAGATAGCGCATCTTGATCCGCCAGAAGATCTGCCATTCTGTCGCCGACTCCAGTCTGGACACCTCTATCAGCTCCTTCGGCACGCTGGACAGCGCCGCCATAAACAGGATCATGTTGTAGCCCAGGTTCTTCCACAGGAACAGCAGCACGATCACGATCTGCGCATTGTCGGATTTGAACCAGTCGATCCGGCTACCCCCCAGCCACATGCCAATCTCGTTGATGATGCCGTTGTAGTTGAACATGATCTGCCAGATCAGCACGATGGAGGCGATGGGCACCATCATCGGGCTCAGGAAGAAGGTTCTGAACTGGCTCTTGAACGGTATTTTCGACTCCATCACCACCGCCAGAAACAGTGACAGCGCCACCGCCAGCGGCACGCTGATCAGAGAGAAGCGCATCGTGTTGCTCGCCGCCTGCTGAAAGGCGCTGTTGTTCCAGACACGCGTATAGTTCTCAAACCCGACGAAGATCTTCTGAATGGGATTGTTCACCATGGAGTAGAAAGCGACCACACCAAACGGAATCACGAAAAAAGTCGCGACACCGATCAGACTGGGGCTTAAGAACAGCCATGAACTGACGATCTCACGAATGGTTTTTTTGGAAGCCTTCGTATGCACATGCTTCCTGTGGATTCCCGCTCTCTCCCGAGTTCCCGCTGCATTCCTGCGCAGCGTGCCATCGAGCTTGTTTTTCACTTCCAAGGCACTCATACTCTGACGATGATATTCCCAAAACCTTAAGTCAACCTTAAGGATTCTTAATTCTTAAACGAATGCACCGGCGCCGGTATCCGGCCCCCGCGATTCACGAACGCGTCACAGGCGAAGCGGTTGACCTCCATCACCGGTGCGCTGCCCAGCAGTCCGCCGAACTCCAGGGTATCCCCCACCCCGCAGCCGATGGCGGGGATCAGACGCACCGCCGTGGTCTTGCTGTTCACCATACCGATGGCCATCTCATCCGCGATGATCCCGGAGATCGTCTCCTCGCTCACATCCCCCGGTACAGCGATCATATCCAGACCCACGGAGCAGACACAGGTCATGGCCTCCAGCTTCTCCAGGGACAGTGCCCCCGCATGTACCGCGTCAATCATGCCCGCATCCTCGCTGACCGGGATGAATGCGCCGGACAGGCCGCCCACATAAGAGGAAGCCATGATGCCGCCCTTCTTGACCTGATCATTTAACAATGCCAGTGCCGCCGTGGTGCCGGGTGCACCGGGATGCTCCACGCCGATCTCCTGCAGGATCTGCGCCACACTGTCACCCACTGCCGGTGTCGGCGCCAGGGACAGATCGATGATGCCGAAGGGCACCTGCAGGCGTGCCGCCGCCTCTCTGGCCACCAGCTGACCCACCCTTGTTACCTTGAAGGCGGTGCGTTTGATGGTCTCACACAGGGTCTCGAAATCAGCACCCCGGACCTGCTCCAGGGCCGTCTTGACGACACCGGGGCCGCTGACCCCGACATGGATCACACAGTCTCCCTCCGACACCCCATGGAAAGCGCCTGCCATAAACGGATTGTCATCCGGCGCATTGCATAACACCACGAGCTTGGCGCAGCCGATGCAACCACGGTCTGCGGTTCGTATGGCCGTCTCCCGGATGGCCCACCCCATCCGGCGGACAGCGTCCATATCAATGCCCGTCTTCGTGGAGCCGAGATTCACGGAGGAACACACCACCTCCGTCTCTGCCAGCGCCTGAGGGATCGAGTCGATCAGCAGGCGGTCGGCTTTCGTCTCCCCCTTCTGAACCAGCGCACTGTAGCCGCCGATGAAATTGACACCGATCTGCCTGCCCGCACGATCCAGCGTCTGTGCCAGCGATGCAAAATCCTCCGGTGTATGGCAGGCCGCACCCCCAATCAATGCCATGGGCGTTACGGACACACGTTTGTTGACAATGGGAACACCGAACTCCCGGGAGATCTCCTCTCCCGTCCGAACCAGATCCCCTGCTGCCGTACAGATCCGGTCATAGATCCGCTGCTCCAGCTTCGCTCGGTCATCGGAGATACAGTCCAGGAGGCTGATGCCCATGGTGATCGTGCGGACATCCAGGTTTTCCCGCTCGATCATGGCATTGGTCTCTGCTACTTCTGCTATATTGATCATACGTCGGACTCTCCCTCAGATCCGGTGCATACTGTCAAAGATCGCCTCGCGCTGGCACCGGATGACGACACCGATCCCGCTCCCGATCTCCTCCAGACGCCCGGAAAAAGTATCGAAGTCAACCTTCGCCTCTGCTATATCCACGATCATCATCATATTGAAATAGCCGGAAACGATGGTCTGTGAAATGTCGAGGATATTGATCCCGTTCTCCGCCAGATAGGTACATACCCTGGCGATGATGCCGACCGTGTCCTTCCCGACAACCGTAATGATGATCCGATCCTGATTCTTCTTTTCCATATCCATGTACTCCTATACCTCGATGATATCAGACAGCTCCATCCGCTTCGCCACCGTCAGCGGGATGTCATTGCCATGATACGGATTGTCCCCCGCCTCGATCTCCCATTGTACGGCCCTGGTGGCCAGCTCCGGCAGATTGTTCTCCCTGCTCAGATGTCCGAGGATGATCCCCCGGATGTGGTCATTCATGATGCGGGACAGCAGCTCGCCGCTCTTCTCGTTGGAGAGATGTCCCTGTTCGCTGAGAATCCTGCGCTTGAGCGCATAGGGATATGGGCCGCTCTGAAGCATCCGGACGTCGTGATTGGCCTCCAGCAGCAGGGCATCCATCCCGGACAGTGCCTGCACCGTGTACTCTGAGAAGCATCCCATATCCGTAGCCACTGCCATGCGGACGCTCCCGCAGCGGATACGGTATCCTACTGGTTCCGCAGCATCATGCGTGATGGACATGGGGTTGATCTCCAGATCCCCGATCTCCACCGGCTCATCGGCCCGTACACGCTCAAAGAAGCGGCCGGCCATGGTGCCCTTGCGGTCGCTCACCCGTATCCCGGCGATGGTGCCATCGGTGGCATAGACCGGGATATCGTACTTCTTCAGAATCGTGTGCAGTCCGGCAATATGATCCGTATGCTCATGGGTAACAAAGATCGCACTGATGTCAGACAGAGTCAGGGACAGCTTCGCCAGACCCTCATCAATGCGTTTCTTGGAGCAGCCGGTATCCACCAGAATATGCGTGTGGTCTGAACCCACATAGGTGCAGTTGCCGCTGCTGCCGCTTGCAATACTTGCCAGTCTCATGACTTCTTTCTCCCAACAAACTCCCCGTCATCTGACGCCTATCGCCAGTAGACCTCGATCTTATCCCCCTCATGGATGGGCTGCATGTAGTCCGGCGTCGCCCCATTGACATTGGTGACGATGGAACGGCCATTCGGCGTGGACAGATCGAAGTTGATCACATCGAAGATGTCCACGAAGATGTATTCCGACTTGCCATGCAGTGTGACGGCCTCCCCATTGACCACCACGTGCAGATCCCTGGTCACAACACGCTTCGGCGGCTCAAAAGCCGGCACCGACGGTTCTCCGCTGCCACCGGAGATCGATACATTGCCCTCCGCGTCCTCCGTGATGGAGAACTCGGGATCAGCCGCATCTACGGCCTCCTCATTCTCCTGCTCGATCGCGACCTCATCCGCGTCCGGATAATCCTTGTAATAATCCATGATGGCGTCCACGGATTTACGGAACTCCACCTTGAAGTTCTCGTAGACCGGCGTGTTGCCGTCCGCCACCTCATTGTTGACGGTGATGACCATGTCGTCCGTCAGCTCTATGCCCACCATCTCCGCCACCTGCGCAGCGGTGTCATGGTCCGGAATCTCAATGACGTCTCCCGGCTTGATGCTGTAGAAGCCCAGCTGACGCTCGCCGTTGACGATACCGACCCTCGGGACATTCACCTGCACCCCGTCCACATTCATGGAAATGGTGGACTTGAACTCCGGGATCTGCTCCAGATCCCCGCGTCCGGCTCTGCCTGCCGTGGAACGCGTCACCTCGATGATGTCGTTGGCGTGGATCCTGGTGTGGATGTCGGCCTGCCTGCCGTTGAGGGTGATGATCGCTGCCTCTCCCAGCTCGCCCTTGAAGAAACGCTCCTTGCCATTGACGGTAAAACGCAGCTCCTGTCCGCGCTTCGGGAACAGATCCTCATTGGGGAACGCCGCCTGCATGGCCGCATCCACGATGGCCAGTTTGCCGTTGTCATAGATCTTATACTGTTCTCCGTTGAAGGAGACAAAGACGAAATTGTTGGACTGCTCATAGTAGCTGATGCAGATCCCTAACGGTGTCACCATCAGGCTGTCCCGCTCGATCTCGCTCTCGTCCTGGAGGAACCGGATGCCCTTCATGACCTCCTCACCGCGAAGCGCGACACGCTCCTCCGGAATCTTCATATCGTGTGCGATGGCCTTGGTATAGCCCGGCACGACACCACCGCCGCCCACGACGAATACGGCGCTGACCGGCCGGTTGCCGTTGAGCTGCCGGATCTGCTGCACCACCATCTTGGCCATCCGTTCCACGATGGGTTTGATGACCTTGGCGATCTCACGGGCCGTGATCGTCTTATGAAGGCCCATGATATCCACATATTCAATGGAATCCTTGAAACTGGCTTCGATCTTGATCTGGTCCGCCGTATTGAAATCCACCAGGCAGTGCTGGGCAATGACCTCCGTGATGGAATCTCCGGCGATGGGCAGCATGCCGTAGGAGGTGATGGTTCCCCCATCCGTAATACAGATATCGGAGGTACCGGCACCCACATCCACCAGTGCCAGGTTCAGCATGCGGAAACGCTCCGGAATGGCCACCATCATGGCCGCAATAGGCTCGAGGGTCAGATTGGCCACCTTCAGATCCGCGCGCTCACAGGCCTTATACAATCCGTCTACGCAGTCATCCGGCAGGAAGGTCGCGATGAGCTCCACCGCCACCTTGCCGGCATTGTGCCCCTCCAGGTTGGCGATCTGGTATCCATCCAGATAATAGTGCATGACGGAATAACCCACGAGATAGAACTTGAGTTCAGTGGTATTCTGCTCGATGAACTCGCGGAACGCCTGCTCCACCGCCTGGGAGTTCAGCGTATAGATGTCCTCGTCGGTGATCTCGTGATTGTTCTCAAATTCTGTCTCAAAGGTGGTCTTCAGCGTCCGGAGCACACGTCCCGCCGCTGCGATACAGACATCCGTCAGATGGATATCCGTCTCCCGCTCCAGGTGCTCCTTGACTGTGCGGATGGTATTGCCGACCTTGCCGATATCGTGGATCTGTCCGTCCAGCATCGCCCGTGTCGAGTGCTTCTGCACATTCTGGGCCACCACATTGAACTGGCCGTCCTCCATGTAGCCCACGGTCCCCACCACACTGCGCGTACCGATATCCAGACCAAAGACCACATTCTGTTCTGACTGCTCTACACTAAGCATCCAAAGCTTCTCCCAACCGTAACAATTCTCTGTCAATCTGTGCGCAGGCCGACTCCACCGTGCCGTTGTTATCGATCACCACATCCGCATGCGCCATAAACGCGTCATCCGACAGCTGGCTCGCGAAGATCCCATCGATACGCGCCTCATCGTAACCACGTTTTTTCCGCAGCCTCTCCCGACGCACAACATCCGACACTCTAATATACCACATTTCGTCGACAATTGCAGTATATCCGTTCTCAATTAACAGCGCCGCCTCTATAAAAAGTAAGGACAGTGCCCCCCGGGCGCGCTCTCTGTCGATTTCTCCCCGGATCCAGGCATTGACCGCAGGATGGATGATCTGGTTGGTTTTCTCCCGCAGCGACGGATCCGCGAAGATCTTCTCCGCCATCCGTCCACGGTCGATCTCGCCCTCCGCATCCAGCACATCCGCCCCCAGAAGTGCCACAAGCGGATCATATCCCAGCTCACCGCGTCTGCGAACAATATGCCCCACCTCATCCGCCAGAATGATCCGGGTGCGGTCCTGCAGACGTGCCTCGATGTGCTGTAGCAGACGGGTCTTGCCGGCACCGGCGCCACCGGTGATACCGATCAGTTTCATCTTGCCCTCCATTCGTTACTTGGACTCGTACCAGTCTCTGCTCCCCGTATGGCAATCCACCTCTAGCGGGACAGCGAGTGTCGCGGCAGCGCTCATCTCCTCCGTCAGGATGCGTCCCACGGCCGCCTCCTCTCCCGGTGCCGTCTCAATCAACAGCTCATCATGGATCTGCAGGATCATCCGGGACTGCAGATGCTCCGCCCGCAGGCGCCGCCAGACCCGCAGCATCGCCAGTTTCATGATATCCGCCGCGGTTCCCTGGATGGGCGCATTCATCGCCACACGCTCTCCAAACTGGCGCTGCATATAATTCGCCGCCTTCAGCTCCGGCATGGGGCGCCGTCTGCCATAGAGCGTCACCGCATAACCCCGTTCCTTCGCCTCCGCCACAGCCCTCTCCTGATAGGCCTGTACCCCGGGGTAGGTGGCGAGATACCCCTTCATATAGGTCTGGGCCTCCTCCCTGGAGATCGACAGATTCTCAGAGAGGCCGAACGCACTGATCCCATATACGATACCGAAATTCACCGCCTTGGCCGCCCGCCGTTCCCTGTCCGTCACCTCATCGAAGGGGATGCCGAAGACCTTGGAGGCCGTAATCCGGTGGATGTCTCTGCCCTCATGGTAGGCAGCGATCAGTGCCGCATCCCCGGACATGTGCGCCAGAATACGCAGCTCGATCTGGGAGTAGTCCGCGTCCGCGAATGTATATCCCTCCTGCGGCACGAACACCTTGCGGATCAGACGTCCCAGCTCTGTCCGCATGGGGATGTTCTGCAGATTCGGCTCCGCGGAGCTGATACGTCCCGTTGCCGTGATGGTCTGCTTAAAAGTCGTATGGATCCGGCCGTCTGCGGCGATGACATCCGCCAGGCCATCCGCGTAGGTGCTCTTCAGCTTGGTGAGGCCGCGGTACTCCAGGATATCCGCCACGATGGGATGTGCCGGTGCCAGCTTCTCCAGGACATCCGCCGCTGTCGAATAACCGGTTTTGGTCTTCTTCCCGCCCTTGAGCCCCATCTTTTCAAACAGGATTTCTCCCAGCTGCTTCGGGGAGTTGATATTGAAATCCTCACCGGCCGCCACATGGATGGACTGCTCCAGCTCCGTAATGCGCTGTGTCAGCTGGCTGCCGTACTCCGCCAGAGCCTCCCTGCGGGCGATGATGCCGATCCGTTCCATGTCATAGAGTATATAGGACAGAGGCAGCTCCACATCCTGCAGGAGCCTGAGTTCACCGTTCTCCGCAAGCTTCTGCTCCAGGACGGATGCCGTCCGGGCGGACAGCTGCGCCAGTTCCGCCGCATACGCCGCCTGTTCCGAAGCGCTGACCTGCGACAGTGGGGTCTTGCCGAAGCGTTCGATCCTGGAACGGAACACCTGACCCATGTGCTCCAGCGCCACATCCTCCGGCTGGTAATCACTCTTCAGCGGGTTTAACAGGTAGGCGCCCAGCAGGATATCCATCGATCCACGGATGCCGGACAACGGCAGCATCTCTGATGCCGCTCCCTCCATACCGGCCGGTTCAAAGAGCCGGTAACCGGGCTTGGCATCAAAGGTGGCCAGACGACCCGCCGCAGACAGGGCTGCCAGCTGCTGCCCCAGCCACGTTGCCGTGATCCCCTCCGTACTCTCCGGCGCAGTCCTGCAACGCAGGAATACCGTTTCCTCCCCGCTGCCATGCAACGCCACGCCAATGGGCTGCGGCGGCTGCTCCTCATTATACAGGACGGCATACCCGACGAAAGCGGAAGGGTTCGTTGACATCCCCTGCCGTATCCCCTTCACTGCCGTCTCTGCCTCCGCCGGATCCGTGATCTCCCTGTACGTCTGCAGCGCCGACTCTGCCTCCGGCTGCTCTCCGGCTGATGCCTGCGTCATCGCGTCATCGAAGCGGGAGAGATAATTGCGGAAGCCCAGGGTGCGGAATAACGCATAGCTCTCCGGATTGTACATCTCATCATAGCGTGCGGTTTCGAGATCACAGTCAAAAGTTTCCGCCGTGTGGATGGTGGCCAGTGTCCGGGAAAGCTCACAGAGCTCCCTGTTGCCCGCCAGCGTCTCCCGGATGGATTTCTTCGGGATCTCATCGAGATGGGCGTAGATCTCCTCAATGGAGCCATAACGGGTCATGAGCTCCGTTGCCGTCTTGGGCCCCACCATTGGTACCCCGGGGATATTGTCGGAGCTGTCTCCCATCAGCGCCTTCAGTTCAATGAACTGCGCCGGTGAGACCTGCCAGACACGAGCCACATCCGCCGCATAGTAATCCTCGATCTGCGTCCTGCCCCCTTTCGTATGGGGCAGTCTGATCCGCGTGCGTTCACTTGCGATCTGCAGCAGATCCCTGTCTCCGGAGACGAGACTCACCGCATAGCCTGCTGCCTCCCCCCGTCTCGCCAGCGTGCCCAGGATATCGTCTGCCTCCAGACCCTGGATGGCCACACAGCGGATACGCATCGCATCCAGAACCTCCCGGATCAGCGGCACCTGCTCCCGGAGCGTCTCCGGCATCTCCTGCCTCGTTCCCTTGTAGGCCGGATAGAGCTCATGCCGGAACGTGGGTCCGTGGGAATCAAAGGCAACAATCAGCGCCGCCGGCTTCTCCTCCTCCAGCAGGCGGAACAGAATACTGAGAAAGCCATACACCGCCCCGGTGTGCCTCCCCTCTGCATTGGTGAGATCCGGCAGTCCGTAGAATGCCCTGAACAGGATGTTGTGTCCATCAATCAACAGTAAGGTTTTGTCGTCCATATCCCTGTCTCCCGTTATCGCAGCGTCAGCACCGCCAGTATCACCGTCACCGCGGACACCGCAATGGCCACCGTCTCCAGACTGCAGGCTGCAATCCTCAGACGCTTCAACCGGTTCAGTTTCCCGTGTCTCTCCTGCAGGAGGCCGGACAGCTCCCGCCCCAGGTGGAAAGTACTGCCCTCCTCCAGCCGCTGCATGCCGGTGGTCACGAGGAACTGAATGGTCAGCTCCTCCTTGCAGGAGGGGCAGCGCTCGATATGCTTCAGCACGCCCTCCAGCTCTGCCGGTTCCAGCCTGTCCTCCAGGAGCTGCGGTATTTTTTTCTCTGCTTCTTTACATGTCATACGCTCCGTCCTGTCCTGCGCATCCGCCGGAGGCTTTATAGTGAACGACAAATTTTATTTGTCGTTCACTATAAAGAGCAGGGCCAAAACACTGCTCCCTGTCTGCTGCTATCTGCAGGTACGATTATCATTTTGTCCGACCTGCGTATTTTACCAAAAGAATGAAACGGATACAACCGGAATACCACTTTGCCAATCATCTGCTCCGGCGAAATACAGCCCACCGCACTCGATCT
>JAFSYF010000298.1 GCA_017443695.1 Butyrivibrio sp. | reverse complement strand
CACGGTATCCATCGCATCAAACGCGACTTCCTTGTCCTCCTGCATATCCTTGTCATAGGCAAGCGGCAACCCCTTCATGGTGGTCAGCAGACTCATAAGCGCACCATAGACCCGTCCGGTCTTTCCTCTGGTCAGCTCCGCAATATCCGGGTTCTTCTTCTGCGGCATAATGCTGGAGCCTGTCGCATAACGGTCATCCATCTCAATGAAATGGTACTCATTGCTGTTCCATAGAATCAGCTCCTCCGACAGACGGGAGAGATGCATCATGATCAGCGAAAGCGCACTGACAAATTCGATCAGATAATCTCTGTCCGAAACGGCATCCATACTGTTGGCAGCAGGTCTGTCAAAAGCCAGCAGCCTGCTCGTCTCCTCCCTGTCCAGCGGATAGGTCGTGCCCGCCAGCGCACCGGCGCCCAACGGACAGGTATTCAGCCGGTCATGTATATCCAGCATCCGCTCCGCATCCCGGCGGAACATCTCAAAATAGGCGCCCATGTGGTGCGCCAGCGTCACCGGTTGCGCCTTCTGCAGGTGGGTGAAACCCGGCATGACCGTCTGCTTATGGGCTTCCATGATGCTTTCCAGCGTCTGCAACAGCTTCTCCAGACGTCTGCCGGTATCCAGCACGCGCTCTCTGGTGTAGAGCTTCATATCCAGCGCCACCTGATCATTGCGGGAGCGCCCGGTATGGAGCTTCTTACCGGCCTCTCCGATCCGCTCGATCAGGTTGGCCTCCACAAAGCTGTGCACATCCTCGTAATCATCCGTAATGGCAAGTTTGCCGGCCTCCGCATCCGCGAGGATTCCCCGGAGTCCATCAATGATTGCGTCCCGTTCCGCAGCCGTGACCACCCCGACATCCGCCAGCATCGTTACATGAGCAACGCTGCCTGCCACATCCTTCGGCAACAGTCTCTTGTCAAACCGGATCGACTGGTTAAAGCGATAAGCCAGTGCATCGGTTTCCTGTGCAAAGCGTCCACCCCATAACTGAGCCATTGATCTCTCCTTTTACGACAATTTAGGTGAGATTTTATCACACACATCCGCCGGATGCAAGAGAGTTTCTCAGCCGATTCTCTCCATGATACGGGCGTTCTCAGCGTAGATCCGCTCCTCATCCATGGTCAGAATCCGGCGGTGTTCCATCGTCACCACGCCGTCGATGATGACCGTATCCACCTCCGAGCCGTTCGCCGAATAGGACAGCGCCGCCACCAGATTGTTGACCGGCTGCAGGGACGGCTGCTTCAGATCCAGAATGGCCAGATCCGCTTTTTTGCCGACCTCGATGGTACCGATCTGATCATCCAGGCCGAGTGCGCGGGCACCGGCCGATGTAGCCATACGGAACACTTCCTCCGCGCCGACACACTGCGGCGAGGTATGTGTGCCCTTATGAATCAGTGCTGCAAGGCTCATCTCATGAAACAGGTTCAGGCTGTTGTTGCTGGCCGCACCATCTGTCCCAATGCAGACGTTGATGCCCCGCTCCAGCATCTCCGGCACCGGTGCGAAGCCATTGCCCAGTTTCATGTTGCTGGCCGGATTCGTCACCACACTCACATGGTGTCTGGCCAGAATATCCATATCTGCCTCGTTCACCTGTACACAGTGGGCCGCAATGAAGGGATGTGCGAAGAGCCCGGCCCGTTCCGCCAGCTCGATGGGGCTGCAGCCGTAATCCCGCTGACAGTTCTCAATCTCTGTCCTGGATTCCGACAGATGCATGTGGATCCCCATCTGCTCCCGTTCTGCCTCTTTTGCAATGATCCGCAGGAACGCTTCATCGCAGGTATAGGGTGCATGCGGTCCCAGACGGAAGGTCAGCCGGTCACAGTCACGATTCGCATCCCGCTCCTGATAGGCCTGTTCAAGCCGTGTACGCCCGGCTTCATCATCTCCGCTCCCAACGAGTCCGCGGCAGATCACAGCGCGCATACCAGATTCCCGCACGGCACGTGTGGTCTGCAGGATGTTCATCTGCATATCATTGAAACAGGTTGTGCCGCTCTTCATCATCTCGATGATCGCCAGACAGGCCCCCCAGTAGGCGTCCTCGTCCTTCATTTTCTGCTCAATGGGGTCAATGCGGCCGAAGAGCCAGTCCATAAAGGAGAGGTCGTCGGCACAGTTGCGCATGAATGCCATATAGGAATGGGTATGGCTATTGATGAGTCCCGGGATCACCAGCCGGTCCGTACCGTCAATGGTCTTCTCCGCCTTGAAGCCGTCGGGCGCTGCACCGATACCGGTGATCCGGCTGCCCTGGATGAAGATGTCTGTCTGTTCCACACGCTGCCGTTCCTCCGGTGTCTCCCCCGGCAGAATAACCCGCGCACCCTGAATCCGAATATCCATACGCTTATTCCCCCCTCTGCTCCGCGCGGCCCAGGTAGGCCTCCTGCTCCGGTGTCAGCACATCGATCTCCCTGCCGAGGAAGGCCAGCTTCTTGATCGCCACTTCCCGGTCCACCTCCTCCGGTACATCGATCAGACGCTCCCGGAGCTCCTGGCCATGCTCCACCAGATACTTGGCGGACAACGCCTGGATGGCAAAGCTCATATCCATAATCTCCGCCGGATGTCCGTCTCCGCAGGCCAGGTTCACCAGCCTCCCCTCGCCGAGTACCGCCAGCGTCCGCCCGTTGGGAAGCGTATAGCCCATAATGTTGTGACGAAGCTCAGCGGAGGATACGGCCAGCTGACGCAGCCCCGCCATATCGATCTCACAGTCGAAATGACCGGCGTTGCACAGAATCGCGCCGTCCTTCATCTCGTTGAAGTCCTCCTCATCTATGACCTTCTCACAGCCGGTGACCGTTACAAAGAAATCGCCCAGCGCAGCCGCTTTCTTCATCGGCATCACCTCGAAGCCGTCCATCACCGCCTCGATGGCCTTGACGGGATCAATCTCCGTAACGATGACCCGGGCGCCCAGCCCTTTGGCCCGCATGGAAACCCCCTTGCCGCACCAGCCGTAGCCTGCGACAACAACAGTCTTACCTGCAACGATCAGGTTGGTCGTGCGGTTGATACCGTCCCATACGGACTGTCCTGTACCGTAACGGTTGTCAAAGAAATGCTTGCACTGGGCGTTGTTGACCTTCACCATCGGGAACTTCAGTGTGCCGTCGCGGTCCATGGCCTCCAACCGCAGAATACCGGTGGTGGTCTCCTCACATCCCCCGATGATGCCCGGAATCAACTCCGGAAACTCTGTATGTATCATGTGGACGAGATCTCCGCCGTCATCGATGATGATATTCGGACCGGGTGCCAGCACCGCGCGGATATGGGCATCATATTCCTCCGGCGTACTGCCGTACCAGGCGTGTACCTCCAGGCCATCCGCCACCAGGGCTGCCGCCACATCATCCTGGGTGGAAAGCGGATTGGAGCCCGTCACAAACATCTGCGCACCCCCTGCTGCCAGTACCTTGCACAAATAGGCGGTCTTGGCCTCCAGATGGACCGACAGGGCGATCTTCTTACCTGCAAAGGGTTTTGTCTTTGTGAACTCTGCCTCCAGTGTCCGAAGCAGATCACAATGATTTTTCACCCACGCAATCTTCAGTGCGCCGCTGGGTGCCAGTTTCACATCTCTGATCTCACTTGCCATCATGTGCTCCTTTCATCCATCCATAATTAATCAGGAAAACAAACTATTCATTATTTTATCTTATTCGGCGTGATTTTGCTATAATAAACCTGACCCTGAAATACTTCTTCGGAAAGGTGGATTATGCTGCTGATTCTCCTGTATACGGCTCTGTGGGCGCTGCTTCTGATCACCGGCATCGATGTCAGACACCCTGCGGGTCTCCTTTTTCTCATCCCGCTCTGCTACCTTGCATTCCACACCGGATGGCCGGTTCCGGCGCCGGGTCAGAAAGAACTGTCCCGGCCGCAACGGCTGCGCATGATCGCCGTGTCCGCAGCAGCAGCCGTTTTTGCTTCGCTCTGCGTCATCTGCTTCCGTCCCCGCCTAACGGCGCGGTATACCAGCGCCCTGTTTCAGACATTGAATCTGTCTGTGCTCTGGTGTGGCTGTCTGTCCCTTGTGATCCTGTGTCTGTTTCGTTTTCCGAAGCCCCGCTTCCCCGATTTCCCACGCCGGATCGCACCACGCACAGCCTTCTTTGGGACGCTTCTCCTGTGCCTCCTTGCATGGATGCCGATGTTTTTATTTGAATATCCCGGCATCGTCTCTGCCGATTCCCTGGTTCAACTGGAACAGATCACCGGGCTGTCGCCCTGGTCCAATCATCATCCCGTCATCCATACGTTTCTCATGGGCGTCTGCTACCGCACAGGGGTGCTTTTGTTCGGCACCTCCAATGCAGGCGTCGCCTGTTATACGCTGCTGCAGATGATGTTTCTGTCTGTCTGCTGTGCCGCAAGCATCCGGATGCTCGCCCTGATCCTGCCGCCTGAGCGGCATTGGCTCATCCCTGCCAGTGCGCTTTTCTTCGCCATCGTTCCCTTCCATGCCGTCTTCTCCGTGATCCTGTGGAAAGACATCCCCTTTGCCGGGATCATGCTCCTGCTCACCGCGCATCTGACAGGGATGTGTCTGCTTCGCCCCAGGGGCATCACCCTGCGGGATTATTTCATTCTGGTATTTCTGGGATGCTGCATGTGCCTGTTCCGGACCAATGGCTTCTTTGCATTTCTGGCATCGGCCCCATTCCTGATTCTTGCCTTCTCCGGTTACCGGAAACAGATCTTCCTCAGCTGTCTCGGTGCGCTCCTGATTGCTGCCTTCGCCCGTGGTCCGATGATGAACACGTTTGGCATACAGCAACCCGATACCGTAGAGTCTCTCTCCGTTCCGCTTCAGCAGATTGCCCGCGTCCTCGTGGATGCTGAGGCCGGTAGCTGTCCACCGGTGGATACGGCGAGTATGCAGCTGATCGAAGAAGTGATCGACACCACCTACATCTCAGCGCTATACGCACCGGATTTTGCGGATAATATCAAGGAGCTGGTGCGGGCCGGTCGTCCGGAGCTCCTCTCCCTCCAGCCCGGGCGTTTCCTCCGGCTGTGGCTCCATCTGCTGCGCACCCATCCCGGCAGCTACATCCGTGCATACCTTGACCTGATGCGGGGTTACTGGGATCCCGGTGATCTGCAGCAGATCGCGTGGATCGACGGAGTCATCGACAACCGTCTGGGGCTGTTCCACTCGCCTCTTCTCAGCGGGCCGTATGTCCGGATCAAGGAGATCTGGCTGAAGCTGGGGGAGACCCTGCCGGTTTATGGCCTGCTGTGGAACACGGCATTCTACTGCTGGAGCACCGTCATTATTACTGTGGTACTCCTATGCCAGAGAAAAAGGACATGGGTGGTTCCTATCCCAGGTCTGATGCTGCTGGCCACATTGTACATCGCCACGCCTGTTGCCAGCTTCCGCTACATCTATTGCCTGGTGTGCTGCATGCCTTTGCTGACAGGATGTTGTATAGATAAGCGTGGCACACCGGCCTGAAATATGATATAATGTAGTAT
>JAFSYF010000297.1 GCA_017443695.1 Butyrivibrio sp. | reverse complement strand
CCTGGTGCGGTGACACGGGGAGAGGCTGCACCCGACAGGCTCCGTCATTTCACGATGACGCTTGGGGAGCTGACCGATGACGAGCGGCAGATCATTCTCGATGGCTGCCTCATCAACTATAACCGGTCGCAGATGGCGGAATAAGTAAGCTATTATTATAGACAGATTGATGAAACACGTTCAAATCAGAAGTATTGCAGCGGCAGCAGGGGCGTTTTTTGCCCTTGCTGCTCTGTTTCCGTTGGAGGCATCGGCCTATGAGGTACCGGTGCAGATCCCGCATACCCTGGTGGACCAGGTGGGGTATCGCGTGGATGGAGAGAAAACCGTGATTCTGCGGGGAGAGGATATCGTGGATTCCTTCTCTCTGAGAGATGCAGGATCCGGCGAGACCGTCTGGAGCGGGTCACTTTATCAGAGCGGATACACGGACAGTGCAACCGGAGAAAAGGGACGGTATGCCTCCTTCAACGATTTCCGCACACCGGGACAGTACGTGATTTTCAACGATACGCTGGGAGAGTCTTTCAGCTTCCGGATCGATGAGGATCCGTATGCTGCGCTGTTTGAAGACAGCTGCAAGGTGTTCTACCGCAACCGTTGCGGACTGACGTTGACAGAAGCGCTGGCGGGGGAGGATGCCCACAGTGCCTGTCATGTGGATGCCGCGACACTGCAGTCAGATCCGTCCGTCACCATGGATGTCTCCGGGGGCTGGCACCTGAATGCCGCGGCGGACCGGGATGTGGCCGTGGGATGTTCCATCGTGGAGGAGCTGCTGCTGGCATATGAACTGAGCCCGGAGGCTTTTTCCGATGAGACCAGAATTCCGGAAAGCGGAAACGGTATCCCGGATATCCTGGATGAGGTACGGTATGAGATTGAGTGGCTGCTGCGGATGCAGGAAGAACGCAGCGGCGGCGTGTACGGCTCGGCTGTAACAAGAGGGCTGCGCGTCCATGCAACGGACGCGGAGCTGTTGTCCGCCCGCGTGGAGGTGACATCGGTATCGGAGAACGCTTCCATCGCTTTTGCCGCGGCACTTGCCCGGTTCGGATATGATTACAGGCAGGTGGACGCCGATTTTGCCAGAACCTGTCTGCGGGCGGCGGACCGGGCCTTCCGCTACTATGAGACAGGAACGGCGTCACAGCGGAAACAGCAGGGCGTCATGGCAGCGCCGGAGCGCTTCCTTGCAGCAGCGCTGCTCTACCGTGCAACCGGCGGCGGATCCTATCGAAGTGTGATGGAGGAGTATTTCCAGCAGGAGAACTTTGCAGACTCCTTTATGGAGGAGGAAGCGCTGTTCCATGGAGGGATCGTCTATCTGGATACCAGACAGTCTCAGGATACGGCAGTCTGCAATATGCTGATGCAGGCGCTGATCCGGGGAGCGGAGCAGATCGCGGAGGAGTCACGGATGAGTGCGTGGCTGGTCTGCAGTGATAAGGATACGGGTACATTGCTGCGCCGTGCGGTTCAGCTGCGGGTGGCGGATCACGTGATCTACAATTATGAGTATACAACGATCATTGAGGATCATATTCACTACCTGCTGGGCAGAAATCCACAGGCGATGAACCTGGTGACAACAGACACGGAGTGGACTTACCGGGATGTGGCAGGTACCACAGGCGTGCTGACCGATCCCGTCAGTGCAGCCAGATTCATCAGCCTGATCAGCGTGACCAGAAGATAGGTAGATTTATTTGGGAGAAGAACGGTGTTCTGTGAAGTAGACGGACTGCAGATCCATTATATCGAGGCGGGAGAGGCGCACACAGAGGAACCTCTCCTGTTGCTGCTGCACGGCTGGGGTTCAAAAGCGGAGCTCTTTGATGGGGTCATCCGGTTCGCATCCGCGCGGTATCACTGTATCGCGCCGGATATGCCGGGCTTCGGGGAGAGTGCGGAGCCGCGGGAACCGATGAACGTGGATGATTATGCGGATTTCGTCCTGCATTTCATGTCCGTGGTGGCACCCGGGATCAGGGAGGTGATTCTCCTTGGGCATTCCATGGGGGGGCGCATCATTATCAAGCTCTGCAGCAGAGAGACGATCCCGTTTGCGGTGCCCAGGATCATCCTGACGGACAGCGCGGGGATCCGTCCGGTACAGACCGGGAAGCAGAGCGCGCGGACGAAGCGTTATCGCCGGATGAAGAAGCTGCTGACACGCACCGGCATTGCCCGACTGTTTCCGTCAACCATCGACGCGCTGCAGAAGAAATACGGATCGGCGGATTATGCGGCGGCATCGCCGTTAATGCGACAGACACTGGTACGTGTGGTGAATGAGGATCTGACACCGTATATGCCGCAGGTGAAACAGCCGGCGTTACTGATCTGGGGTGATGCGGATACGGCAACACCGCTGTCGGATGGGCAACAGATGGAACAGCTGATGCCTGAGGCAGGGCTGGCTGTCATCCAGGGCGCCGGACATTACTGCTTCCTGGAGCAGCCGGTGTGGTACAACCGGATACTGGGAAGCTTTCTGGGGATACCGTCATAGTACACAGCGGACTTTGGAGGGGGACGGTATGTTATTACACATAATCACGGATACAATCCTGTTGCTGGCGGGTCTGGCGGGGCTGATACTGGCCGGACGCGTCTACCTGCATCTGCTGCAGCTGTCCTCCTATCAGTTCGCGGGGTATTTCCGCACGCTGAAAAGCCGCATTTCCCAGTACGGCCTGCATACCGGACTGCTGGTTCTGGCTGTGGGCAGGATATACTGCGATCAGCAGAGCATGGAACCGCCCTTCTGGCTGAAGCTGCTGATTCTGGTTTTTCAGCTGTTTCTTCTGCTGCAGTATAAGCCCCGTCAGGAGAAAAAGCCCTTCGTGGTAACGGCGCGGATCAAACGGCTGATGGCCATGCTGGTGGTGCTGTTTCTGATTTCGTTTGGTATTGGCAGCGGGGTCTGTGCGGTACAGCCGCGGTTCCTGGTGGGTGCGGTGTGGGTCACACTGCTGTGGCTTGCGATTCTGCCGCTATTTGTCGCATTTGGCGCAGTTCTGATGGTTCCCATTGAGAAGATGATCAACAATTGGTATATCCATGATGCCTGGCGCCGCCTTGCGGCGCATCCGGGTTTGCGGATCATCGGCATCACCGGGAGCTATGGGAAGACGAGCATGAAAACGGCACTGGCCACGCTTCTGTCAGAGGGCTACCGGGTGCTGGCCACGCCGGCGAGCTACAATACGCCCATGGGGGTGGTGCGCACGATCCGCGAGCAGCTGACACAGATGCATGAGATCTTCCTGTGCGAGATGGGCGCCCGCCATGTACACGACATACGCGAGCTGACCGATATCGTGCATCCGGACGACGGGATACTGACGGCTATCGGAGAACAGCATCTGGAGACCTTCGGCAGCCTGGAGCGGATTACGGCGACCAAGTACGAGCTGTTCGACGCCGTGTGGGAGAAGCGGTCGCAGGCACAGAAAGTGGGTCCTGCCTCCCATCTGATGCTGGCCAATATTGATTCCGAGCCGGTATGGCAGGAGTTGTGCGCCAGAAAATATCCGCCCGAAGCGGGTGTCATCACCTATGGCTTCCGCGAGGAGGCCGCATACCGGGCACAGGATGTGCACGTGACACCGGAGGGGACGGATTTTACCGTGTCAGCGCCGGACGGCTCCACAACGCAGTTCCATACAAAGCTGATGGGTCGGCATAATGTGATCAATATCACCGGGGCCATCGCCATGTCCCACGAGCTGGGGATCCCCATGAAGAAGCTTGCTGCCGCTGTCCGCCGGGTGGAGGGCGCGGAGCACCGCCTGCAGCTCGTCAGACAGAGTCCACAGGTGAGCATCCTGGATGACGCCTATAATTCCAATCCCGCAGGCGCGAAGGCCGCGCTGGAGGTTCTGTCGCTGATGGGCGACAGTGACGGGAGACTGAAGATCCTGGTGACGCCGGGCATGGTGGAGTTGGGTGACAGGCAGGCTGCTTTGAACCGGGTATTCGGTGAACAGGCCGCGGCCGTCTGCGATCATATCCTGATCGTCGGGAAGACCAATGCACAGGCCATCAAGGAGGGCACGAAGGACGCGGGCTTCTCCGAAGAGCGGCTGCATCTTTTCGGCTCTTTTGCAGAGGCGGCGCAGGAGATGGTGCGACTGGACGCCGGACGGTCCAGGGTGATATTATTAGAGAATGATCTGCCGGATGATTATAAATAAAGGGTAGATTGAGGAGGATGCTATGCGTTTGAAGGTTGCGGTTCTCTTCGGGGGACGGAGTACGGAACATGAGATTT